>CAZJUW010000070.1:0-5240 GCA_964549325.1 uncultured Muribaculaceae bacterium | reverse complement strand
TCCAATCAGTTCTTTTTCAACTGACTCTTGATCACCCATTGTCTTTGCACTTCTATTCTTAGCCATTTTTGCATCGGAAAGATGGCTATATTCTTGAAAGGCATTACAAACCAGTCTTAATTTTTCCTTCATTTCTTGATCTGTTGGATCCATCTCAATGAACTTTCGCATAGGCGTTTCCAAATGTCTTTTCCGATCTAAGGCTTCTTCCTGTGACAGTTTCCCTTGCTTTATTTCGGCTAAGAATAACGCGGCTTGTTTGGGCAATATATAGTGTCCAAAATCGATAAAATTATAAATTTGAAGTGATCTCATCAACCCTAGTTGCATTTCGAAATTGCTACGTTCTCGATCAGTCAACATCCGCAACATTTGATCTTTCTTATAACTATCGATCAAAAGATCCAACAGGTCTTTTCCTGGCTGCGGTTGCTTTTGAATGGCATACACCCGATTCATAAAATCATTCACATCGAGTTCGAAAAAGTCACTTCTAAACATATAGCCTCTTTGAACTAACTTCTCTATGAATTCAAAAACAAATCGGTCGAATTCTTGATCTAAAGAAAACATCTTATTCCCCCTTCTTGAGGTTTCTTTATTATATTACTATTTTGCTTTCAAAAGCAAGAATCGTCTTAAAACTCTTGTTCTAAGAGACGATAGGACTTTTTTACCATCTCGTCATTTAGAGAATTTTCAATCTCAAGCTTTCCCTGTCCTGTGTCCTTGAAAAGGTCTTGCTCCCTTAATAAGGATTGAACCTTTCTGGCAATTTCTATCCTTCCATCTAATAGATGCGCCTTGGGAAAGAAGGCTGCAATCTCGTTGCGAATGAGGGAATAGTGCGTGCAGCCCAAAATAATGGAACCAATTTGGAAATGACGATATGGTTCAAAGATCGTTTGTAAATACATTCGGATCTCTTCTTTTACCCCAAGTTCAATTAGATGGGCAAGATTTGGACATTTCAAAAGATGAATGTGATCTTCTTGCTCTAAGTAATGGTGGAAAAGAGCTTTAAATTTTTCACTTTCGATCGTACCAGGTGTCGCCATCACTAATACCGTTTGGTTCGGGTTCTCATCCATCGCCACTTTTAAGGCCGGCTCCGTGCCAACGATGGGAATCGAATACCTCTTGCGCAGAACGTCAATGCACATCATCGTTGCTGTATTACAAGCGATCACGATGAGTTTACAGTGTTTTGAAACGAGATGTGCAACAATTGTCATCGCTCTTTTCAGCACCTCTTCCTTCGTTTTTTCTCCATAAGGGTTATATAGACTATCTCCATAATAGATAAAATCCTCGTGTGGTAGATATTCTTTTAAAACTTTTAATATGGTAAGGCCACCTAGGCCTGAGTCAAAAATCCCAATTGGGTCATTCTTCATTCTTTCCCCTTTTCACATATTTTTCTATTTTTTACTTTGATCTTCGGAAGTATGTCTTTCTTCTCTACCTGGCAATTCCCAGAAACTCCCTCTATTTTACAATATTTTGCTTCCGATAAGAGGTCCTCATAAATGGGGGAGTTGAAGATATGCTCAAAGTCCATTTTTGTATCGACTCCTGTCATCCTTAATGTAAAATTTTCATCAAGGGCAAAGGTACAAGCTCGAATATCCAAATGATATGGAAATTGAGCTGCAAGTGGGTTCTCCGTGAGTAGATGGCGAGATAAGTGGATCACGTCGTCTGCGATCGTAACTTTCACACAGTCCTGATGCTCTCCTGGATCTAATTGTACTTCTTTCTTGTTTCCTTTTACCACGATCACACTTTCAACATGAAAAATATTTAACTCTCGTACTTTCCAGTTCGAAATTCCCGCAAGTTCTAAATATTGTCGCGCTACTGCCTTTGGATTCTGTATTTTTGTCATGATTACACCTCATTCTATTTCTATGCTATCATTTTTTGATTAAAACAAAGATAATTGATTTGACTCTGGTAGGTCAGATAGAACTCCCATCGCTACCATCTTATCGACAAGAGTTTTGGATACATGTCCTCTTGTCTGAAGATCTTCAAGACTCAAAAACGGTTGTTTTTCACGTTCTTCTACAATCGAAGATGCAACGTTGTCACCTAAACCATCGATCGTCCGAAATGGTGGAATCAAGGTATTGGTATCTTCTTCTACAAGGAAGTTTCGGGCACCACTTCGAGTGATGTCCAAGTTTGCAAAATGCACACCACGTGCCGTCGCTTCTAAGGCCACTTCCAAAGAACCCATAATTCCTTCTTCTTTGTTCGTACGTTCGAACCCCTTTGCTTGTAACTCCTCTAGCTTGGTGCGAATGGCATCATAGCCTTTCATCATCGTCTCAATATCGAAGTCTGTGGTACGAACCGAAAAATACGCTGCATAATAATAAAGTGGTTTATAAACTTTGAACCAAGCGATCCGTAATGCACTCATGACGTACGCACAAGCATGTGCTTTCGGGAACATGTACTTGATCTTCTTGCAAGAACCAATGTACCATTCTGGAATCTTATTTTTGCGTAAGATCTCTTCATATGTCTTCCAAGTGGCAGGATCTTTACTAGCCTTTCCCTTTCGTACAAATTCCATGATCTTAAATGCTGTCTTTGGAACGATCCCCCAGTTGATCAAGTTCACCATGATATCATCACGACAACCAATGACGTCTTTAAATGGGCATACTTTGTTTTTGATCAGTTCCGAAGCATTTCCAGCCCAGACGTCCGTTCCATGAGATAAACCAGAAATTTTTACTAATTCGCCAAACGTTTTTGGTTGCGTCTCAACCAGCATCTGAATGACGAAACGCGTTCCTAGTTCGGGAAGTCCAAGGGTCCCTGTTGGACACATGATCTGCTCTTGGGTAACTCCTAAGGCACTAGGAGATGTCAGCAAGCTTAGCACTTTGGGATCGCAAAATGCTACTTTCGTGACATCTAATCCCGATAGATCTTGCAACATGCGAAGTACCGTCGGATCATCGTGGCCGAGAATATCGAGTTTTAAGACATCTTGGTCAATGGCATGATAATCAAAGTGTGTCGTTCGCCACAAGGACGTATTATCATCCGCGGGATATTGGAATGGTGTGAAATCATAAACATCCATATACCCTGGAATGACGACAATTCCACCTGGATGTTGGCCAGTCGTTCGCTTGACGCCAGTACAGCCAAGCGCTAGTCGCTCGACCTCGGCGGTACGCACATTATCAATTTCCTGATCTTCCAAGTAGCCACGTACAAAACCAAAAGCGGTCTTATCAGCTACCGTACCGATCGTCCCAGCTCGATAGACATTGTCAACACCGAAGAGTACCTTCGTATATTCATGCGCTTTCCATTGATAATCACCAGAGAAATTCAAATCAATATCAGGAACTTTATCGGCATTGAAACCTAGGAAGGTGGCAAACGGCATGTCCTGTCCTTCTTTGCCAAGTGATTCGCCACAATTAGGGCAAGTCTTGTCGGGAAGGTCATAACCACTGGAGTAACGACTTCCGAAAGACCCTTCTTCATCTTCAAAGATACTCGTCTTACATTTGCGACAAAGATAGTGTGGTGGAAGTGGATTTACTTCCGTAATTCCCATCATCGTCGCAACGAAACTGGAACCAACGGAACCACGGCTTCCAACCAAGTATCCATCATCATTTGAGTGTTTAACAAGTTTTTGTGCGATCAAATAGATCACGTCAAATCCTCCCGTGATGATACCGTTTAACTCTTGCGTAATCCGATCTTCGATCAGTTTTGGAAGGGGATCACCATACATACTATGTGCTTTCGTATAAACAAGATCCTTGACCGTCTCTACGGAATTCTCAATCTTCGGTGAAAAAGGAATGCCACCTGTCTCGACGATGACTTCAATGTCTTCTACTTGATCGACGATGGCATTTGGATTCGTAATGACGATCTCTTCCCGCTCTTCTTTCTCTAAGAAGGCAAAGTCCTCTAACATCTCATCCGTCGTTCGGAAATGGTTCGATGGTTTCTTTTCATACCGTGCGAGTGGATGTCTTCCACCTCCTGGAATTCGTTGATTGATGATGATTTCACGATAGATTTTGTCCTCCCGTTTGATGTGATGTACATCCCCCGTTGCGACAATCAACTTCCCAGCTTCCTTCGTAATACGGATGATTTTCTTCAAATGGTCTTTTAACTCTTGCTCATTTGCAAAGTCATTTGACTCTAACATATGAGAGTAACATTCTGGCGGTTGTACTTCGACGTAGTCATAAAAGTTGATTAAATTGATCAACTCTTCATCGCTTTTCGACTTGGCTTGTGTGAAAATCTCACTTTCGTAGCAACCACTTCCTACGAGTAATCCCTCACGATGGGCTGTAATTTCACTACGTAAAATACGAGGTGTCTTATAAAGGTATTTCGTATTCGCTAAACTGATTAAGCGAAATAAATTTTTTAATCCAATCTTGTTTTTTGCTAATAAGTTGACATGATGTCCTTTTCCATATTTATGAATTTCCTCTTTGGATACCAACTTATCAATATCACGAATCGTATCAAAGTTACGACTAGAGAGTTTCTTGATCATCTTATGAAACACGAGTGCCGTTGCTTCGGCATCGTAGTCTCCACGATGGTGACTCTCTTCATCGAAAGGAACTTCATAACGTTTGACAATCACGGATAATGAGTGTCTTGCGTAGTTCGTATCAAGAGTCCTAGAAAGTTCCAAAGTATCGATGACAGTATTATGAAATTCGCCTAAATTGTATTTGCGATAAGCCATTTCTAAGAAAGAAACATCGAACTTGGCATTATGAGCAACCATTGGGCAATCACCAAACCATTCGATAAAACGCTTCACAGCATTTTCTTCATTGTCCTTATCCACAAGCATCTCATCCGTAATTGAAGTCACTTTGGTAATTCTAGGAGAAAGCGGTTTCCCAGGATTAATCAGTTCATCATAATGTTCCAAAATCTCCCCATTTTTGATTTTGACTGCCCCAATTTCGATGATCGAATCTGCTCCACCAGCATTGAACCCTGTCGTTTCAAAGTCGAACACAACATAAGTCGTCTCTAAGAGAGGATCATCTGTCGGTCTTACAACAATATCGACATTGTCATCGATCATCAACAACTCTGTCCCATAAATCGCCCGAAATGGCTCCTCTCCTTCTTTGAGATTCTGATTATAATCTTTGACTAAGTTATATACATGTGGAAACGCCTGTCCTCCATTGTGATCGGTAATAGCAATCCCA
>CAZJUW010000069.1:0-5402 GCA_964549325.1 uncultured Muribaculaceae bacterium | reverse complement strand
TGTTAAAACGTGGCATTGATAAAAAGTTGATTCTAGAGTGTACGGGGTTAACGATGGAGGAGATCAACCACAGTTAATATTAAAAAAGGAAAGTGTACTAATCTCATTTGTACACTTTTCATTTCGAGTTTTGTTTGCTTCTTTTTCTCACTTCTAATATAATATAGGAAAGGAGTGACTAACTATGAAAATTTTATCAGTAAACTCTGGAAGTTCTAGTCTTAAATTTCGACTTTATGAGATGCCAGAAGAGAAACTCTTAATGAAAGGAATGTTAGAACGTATCGGTACGAAAGATAGTTCTTATAATATTCGTATTGGTGAAGAAAAATTACAAGGTCAGGTATCGCTACCAGACTATGATCGCGCTGTTCAATTTTTATTAGATCAATTATTAAAAAGTGGTTTGATGGCTTCCTTAGATGAGATTGGTGCAGTTGGCCATCGTGTCGTCCACGGTGGAAATTTGTATTCTCATTCTGTTAAGATCACAGAACGTGTCATGCAAGAGATCGAGGCAATATCAGATTTGGCACCACTTCACAATCCAGTTCATGTATTGGGAATGCGTGCTTTTGCGAAAGAAATTCCAAATACGCTCATGGTTGCATGTTTTGACACTGCATTCCACCAGACGATGGCCGAAAAGAATTATCTTTATGCCCTTCCTTTTGAATGGTATACAAAGTACAATGTTAGAAAATATGGATTTCATGGATTATCTCATCAATTTATCACAAATGAGATGCAGAAAAGACTGGGGAAGAACGATGTAAATCTCATCATCTGTCACTTGGGCAATGGTGCTTCGGTCAGTGCGGTAAAGGGTGGTATTTGCATTGATACCTCGATGGGCTTTACACCGAATGCAGGCCTTATCATGGGAACGCGTTGTGGGGATGTTGATGCTACGATCATCGGTTACATCCAAAAGAAGACTGGAATGTCTCCAGAAGAGATTGATCATGTTTTGAACTTTGAAAGTGGACTGCAAGGAATTGCTGGAATGAATGATTTAAGAGATTTAGACTGTGCTTATCTTGCCAAGGAACAGAAAGCATTACTTGCTTATGATATGTATACAGAACGTATTATGGAATATATTGCGAAATACTATGTGAAATTAGGTGGACAAGTAGATGCAATCTGTTTCACAGCGGGTGGTGGTGAAAACGATCCAATCATTCGTGGGGAAACACTTCGTAAACTCGCACCTCTAGGTGTTATCTTAGATGAAAAAGTGAATGATGAAATGTTGACGCGTACTGGAAAAGAGGGAATCATCACAACAAAAGAATCTACGATTCCTGCTTACGTCCTGGCGACCGATGAAGAATTGATCATCGCAAGAGACGCTTATCGCATTAAATCTGGAAGCGAAACGTTTTAACAGAAAAGAAGAGAGTCGATGAACAAATGAGGTCAAAGCAACCTCCTTTTTCTTTGCAAATAAGGATGTAACGTGTATAATAGAGGTGTATTAGAAAGAGGTTATGTCAATGAAGATTATGTCAATCAATGCGGGAAGTAGCACCCTTAAGTTCAGTTTATTTGAGATGGACAATGAAAGCGTCATTGCATCTGGGAACTTTGAACGAATTGGTATGGATGGCAGCTTCTATACGATTAAATATCATGGTGAAAAGATTCAACAGGAAGTGGTGATCGCAAATCATGAAGATGCGGTTAAGATCCTGCTTGAAAAGTTGGTATCATTAAATATCATCGCGGATATGAATGAGATCAAAGCGGTAGGACATCGTATTGTAAACGGAGGAAGTCTTTATCAAGAGTCCGTTCTGATTACACCGAAAGTGGTGGATGATCTGATTGCTTTGAAAGATTTTGCACCACTTCACAATCCAGCTCACGTGCTTGGAATTAAGGCATGTCAAGAAGCATTACCTAATGTTCCGATGGTCGCCGTATTTGATACGGCCTTTCATCAGAGTATGGATCCAGTCAGCTACCTCTATCCTGTTCCATATCGTTGGTATACAGATTATGGGGTTAGAAAGTATGGAGCACATGGCACCAGTCACCGTTACATTGCAAACACGATCAGTGAAATCTTAGGAAAGAAGGACTTGAAAATCATCAGCTGTCACTTAGGAAGTGGGGCTTCGATCTGCGCCATCAAAGATGGAAAATGTGTCGATACTTCGATGGGCTTTACGCCACTGGCGGGTGTCATGATGTGTACGCGTTCTGGTGATATCGATCCATCGATCATTCCATACGTTATGGGGAAAGAGGGTAAGAATGCGAGCGAAGTGATCGATGACTTAAATCATCAGTCAGGTTTACTTGGCCTCAGTCAGCATAGTAATGATATGCGTGATGTTGTCGCGGCGATCGCCAATGGAGATGCACAGTGCGAACTTGCAGCCAAAAAATTTGCTCGTACCGTTGTGGATTATATTGCCAAGTATTACGTCTTATTAGGTGGTTGTGATGTTCTTTGCTTCACTGCAGGAATTGGTGAAAATAGTTTAGAAACACGCACCCGCATCGTTGAAGGACTTGCGCCACTTGGATTTCAATTAGATGTTGATGCCAATAATTGTCGTGGTGAACAAAAACAGATCAGTAAACAAGGGACGCCACTCATTTGGGTCATTCCTACCAACGAGGAATTGATGATTGCCCGTGATACCCTAGCGTTGGTTAGTTAGGAAAGAACATGTTTAAAAAGATTTATAAAAAAATAAAAGCCTATGATACGATTGTTATCGCTCGTCATATAGGAGTTGATCCGGATGCCATGGCGTCACAGATCGCCTTACGAGATGCCATTCTGGCCACATTTCCTAAGAAGAAAGTTTATGCCATCGGAAATGGGACCTCTCGGTTTCATTACATTGGCAGTTTGGACAAACTCGAAAAGGTGGAAAATGCACTTCTGATCGTCGTCGATACACCTGATCAGAAACGTGTTGACTCTGCGGACTTTTCACAATTTTCCTACAAAATCAAGATTGATCATCATCCATATGTAGAAACTTTCTGTGATCTAGAGTATATCGATGATACGGCTTGTAGTGCCTGTGAGATCATTATGCAACTATTAGAAGAGACACCACTTGTCTGCGACAAAAACATTGCCGGAACACTCTTCATGGGATTGATATCAGATTCCAATCGTTTCTTGATTAGTTCTGTTACGGATAAGACGTTTGCTATCGTTAGTAGATACTTAAAGAAATACCATTTCTCGATGCCAGAGTTATATGAAAAAGTTTATTTAAGACCATTAAACGAAGTTCGTCTACAAGGCTACATTTCTGAAAATTTAACGGTCACTGAAAATGGTGTCGGTTATATTCAAATTACAGAGGACATCCTCAACAAGTATCATGTTGACTCCGCATCCTCTGGGAATATGGCCAACAATTTCAACTATATTGAAGAAGTACTCGTTTGGGTGATGATTACCGAAGATGTAAAGAATGATCGCATCCGTCTTAACATTCGTTCCCGTGGTCCTATCGTCAATAAGGTGGCCGAGCGATATCATGGCGGTGGCCATAAATTAGCTTCTGGTGCGAAGGTAGCAACATTTGAAGAAGCGATGTTATTAGTACATGATCTCGATCATGTGTGTGAACAGTACATTGAAGAAAATCATTTATAGGAGGGATCAAGATGAAAATCAATACGGCCGAGTTAGAAATCTCCGCAGTGCGAAGAAGTCAATATCCAGAACAAAATTTTCCAGAGTTTCTCTTAGTAGGAAGAAGTAATGTTGGGAAGAGCAGTTTCATCAACTGCCTGTTGGCGCGAAAGAATCTTGCTAGGATCTCTTCACGTCCAGGGAAGACGCAGACGTTGAACTTTTATCTCGTCAACAAAGAATTTTATCTTGTCGACGTACCAGGTTATGGTTATGCTGAGGTCGATAAAAAGAAACAGAAAAAGTTTGGAATGATGATTGAAGAGTACTTAGAAAAACGAAATCAACTAAAACGCGTTTTCTTCCTGGTGGACTTTCGTCATAAACCTACCGAGGATGATAAACTCATGTACGACTTTTTAAAGTACTACAACATTCCTGTTACCGTCGTTGCAACAAAAGTAGATAAAATAGGAAGTAGTAAGAAAGAGCATAATTTAAAAGCGATTACCGATACTCTCGATTTAGTCGTAGGAGATAACCTTGTCTTATTCTCAAGCGTTACCAAATTAGGCCGAGAAGAGATCATTCATATGTTAGAAGACTGGACTGTAGAAACAATCTAGTCTTTTTATTTGCCAAAATGTGTTCCTTGCATATATTAAGTTAGGTGATAGTATGCGTTTGGATTATCAGGATCAAGACCACTTCTCAGTCTACCTTAACAATGCCTATTTAAAACTCGAAGATTATGAAAACAAAGAAAGTATTGCCAAAGATATGAAACGCTTCGTTCTAAAATTCAGCCGTCGTTATCATCTGGATCTCCATGGGTTTTATCGTGTCGTTATCTATCTCAATCAAAAGGTAGGAATGTTCATTGAAATCGAAAAGATCGATACTTTTGAACTCGACATGACAAGTGTAGATTTTAAGATTGTCATCTATTTAAGACAGCCATTCTATCTAAAAGTAGCGGATTACGATCTATTGCCTAAAAAAGGAACCAGTTATTACTTCGAGGGATCTTACTATCTCAATATCGATCACATTGAAGAGCGAGAGTTACTTTCTCTTTTGGAGTTAGGAAGCATCGTCTATGGAGAAGAAGTAAAACAAGTCGAACAAAAAGGATTTCCTTGTCGAAATCTAACTTAGGTGTTTGTGATCATTTCACAAACTGTTTGATATAAATATGGTTTCAATTCTTGGAGTGGTATAGGATAAACATAGAGAGTACTGTTAAAGTTACAGGGATCAACCAGTTCTATGGATCTTATATAAGGTCATTTTTGCCGGTCTTTCTAAGTGCTTCTTCTTTTCTTTTTTTGATTCCATAGTTAACCCCGCTTAAATAGTTCATTTTTCGCAAAATCAGATGGACTCTTCAGGCCGGGACCTAAGGACCTAGCGATAAGTTTTGGTGCTTTGGGCAGAATTTCATTTGAAGTTTCCGTTTTTATAAAAGGAACGATGAAACAAGTTTGTGACTTGGTGGTAGCGTATGCGCAAGTGGCCATCGTGACTGGGGTTTGATGATTGTTTCCTTGCCTTAGAAATCTGCCTTGATTCTTACTTTATTTTGGTCTTATTACTTGGTAGTATTGAGATGGGTTCTTATATGATATGTGATTAACCTCTTTTTCAAAAAATTGCTTCATTTTATGAAACTTGTCGATTGAAGTAATGAGAAAGTAGAGAAAGTGCGTTTTGTTAGGAAGGAATTTGCAGATCCTTCCTTTGTTTTGGCTTGAATTCAACGTTTTGGCGATTTGTCACTTGGCCTGAT
>CAZJUW010000068.1:0-5587 GCA_964549325.1 uncultured Muribaculaceae bacterium | reverse complement strand
CAGTCGTATATCTGAGATCTGATATCCAGATACAGAGTGGGGATGGAACGGAAGACAATAAATATGTACTTGCATAAGTACAGGGACGAAAACCCAGTCTTGATTATAGGTTACTAAAATATCAAAACAACTTCGTTTGGGAGCGTAAGCTCTCCTTTTTGGTGGACCAAACTAAAGTTTTCAGGAAAAAGTAGTGTTCAAGAAAGGAAAAATATAGTACAATATAACTATCTTCTAGGAAAGAAGAGTACTAGTGTAAGCCACTTAGAGAGGACATGTTTGGTGAAAATGCCTTGGAAAAGCTAGGAAGACACTTTCCATTGTTAGAAGCGTTCATTCGCGTTAAGAATTTGAAAGCATAGTAATATGGAATTAAGGTGGCACCACGGGGAAACTCGTCCTTAGATAGGGGTCATCTTTTTTTTAAGAGGAGGATTTATGATAAAAAAACCAAAAGGATGTTATGACTTATTTGGTGAAGAAGCAAAGCGTTGGCAATATTTCGATGAATTGGTGGAGATGACGATGGAAAAGTACAACTATTCCTATATCAGAACGCCGTTATTTGAAGAAAGTGAGCTCTTTCATCGGGGAATTGGGGAAACGAGTGATATTGTAACAAAGGAAACGTATGATTTTGTCGATAAAGGAAATCGGCATATGACTCTTCGTCCAGAAGGAACCGCAGGTGTGGTCCGCAGCTATATCGAAAATAAGATGTATGGGGATCCTACTCAGCCAGTGAAAGTGTACTATAACGGACCGATGTATCGCTATGAAAGACCACAGTCGGGAAGAAACCGTGAGTTCTTTCAATTTGGAGTTGAAGTACTTGGTAGTTCCGATCCTATGGTAGATGCTGAAGTGATTTCCATTCCATTTCAACTCTATCATTTATTGGGCTTAGAAGAAGTTACGGTAGAGGTCAATTCACTAGGTGATGCCGAGTCCAGAAAGAATTATCGATCGGCTTTGGTAAATTATTTTAAGCCCCATATTGACTCGTTGTGCGAAGACTGTAAAGAACGATTAGAAAAGAATCCACTTCGCATTTTAGATTGTAAAGTGGACGCTGATAACGAATTGGTCAAGAATGCTCCTTCGATGTTAGATTATCTAAATGATTCTAGTAGGCTTCACTTCGAGAAAGTAAAACAGTATTTAGATATCATGAAGATTCCATACGTCGTCAACCCTAGAATCGTAAGGGGATTAGATTACTATCATCATACTGTTTTTGAGTTAACGGCCAAGATTGGCGAAGATCATCATAAATTAGCCTTAGGTGGTGGCGGACGTTACAATGGACTCGTGGAAGAATTGGGTGGACCAGAGACCCCTGGTATGGGCTTTGCAACGGGAATTGATCGCGTGATGTTAGCTTTAAAAGAAGCAGAAGTCCCACTGATGGTGAAAGATAGTATCGATCTTTTCTTACTCTATGTCAACGAGGAAGAAAAGGATTATGCGGTCTACCTTGCCCAAGAACTTCGCCTCGCAGGTTTTACGGTCGATACGGAGTATTTGGGAAGAAGTATGAAAGCCCAATTTAAACAAGCAGATCGTTTGAAGAGTAGATTCTTAGTGTTTTTAAATAGTGCAGATTTGAATGAAAATATGGTTATGGTCAAGAATAATCGTACCAAAGAAGAAGAGAAGATTGATCTTGATTACTTGATCTATTATCTGGATGAAAAGTTAAGTGAGTTAGACGAAGTCGATGAACATCAATGTCATTGTCATGATGGTGAAAAATGTAATTGTGGCGAAGACTGTCACTGTCATGATGATGGAACATGTAGTTGTGATGGAGACTGTAAATGTGGCGAAGACTGTCATTGCAAGGAGGAAGAGGATGCCTAAATTATATTTTAAAGAGTTACAAGATTATTACGAAGAAGAATTGACACTTCAAGGATTCGTCGATAATGTTCGCAATCTACAGTACGTTCAGTTTGTTATCTTACGCGATGGAACGGGAAAAGTACAAATGACGATCGAGAAGAACGAAGACAATCAAGCTCTCGTCGATATTGTTAGCAGTTTGCCATTAGAAAGTACTGTGAGAGTAACTGGTGTTTTAAAGGAAAATCTAAAAGTGAAACTGCGGGGAATGGAATTCATTCCTAAAACGATTGAAGTGACTTCTCGCTCCAAAGAAGAACTTCCGATCGATATTAAGAATAAGGATGCTTCCTTGCGTGAGACGCGTCTTGATTATCGTTTTTTAGATCTAAGAAGAGATGAGAATCATCTTTTGTTCCAATGTGAAACTTTGTTGGAACAGGCTTTACGTGAATACTGTGTTGATCACGACTTTTTAGAGATTCATACGCCGAAGATCGCCGCTGGGGCTGCGGAGAGCGGAGCAGAAGTGTTTAAGATTGACTACTTCGGCAAGAAGGCTTGTCTTTCCCAATCGCCACAGTTTTATAAGCAGATGGCTATGGCTTCGGGATTTGATCGTGTCTTCGAAATTGGACCTGCCTTTCGAGCGGAGAATTCCCACACGTCTTATCATGCGACGGAGATCAATATGGCTGACATCGAAATTGCTTGGATTGAATCTGTCGAAGAAGTGATGGACTTTGAAGAAGCATGGCTTAAGTATGCGATTTCTAAAGTGAATGTGACTTATGGAGAAGAGATACAAAAACAGTTTCATGTTGACCTTGTCGATACAACAGTCACGTTTCCACGAATTACCTTTGAGGAAGCAAAGCGCATTCTAAAAGAAGAAATGCATTTTACGGGTGAGCGCGAGGATGACTTCGAACGGCAAGAAGAAAAACTACTCTGTGAGTATGCCAAAAAGAAGTATGGAAGTGATTTTCTTTTCGTGACGAAGTTCCCATTTGCGGTAAGACCGTTTTATCATATGTTAGATGAAGAAGGGAAAACGAAGAGTTATGACTTGTTGTTCCGTGGCGTTGAGATTACGACAGGAGCCCAACGTGAACATCGTAGAGATATCTTAGAAAAGCAAATGATCGAAAAGGGTGTCGATCCAGAAAGCTTACGTTTTTACTTAGAATTCTTTGCGTATGGTTGTCCACCACATGGTGGTTTTGCGATCGGCTTACAACGAATTATGATGCAACTACTTGGGATTGACAATATCAGAGAAGCAACGTTTATCTATCGTGGACCGACGAGATTAGAGCCATAAAAGGGGTGATGTTATGAGATTAAAAGACAGTTTTTTCTATACCTTACGCGAAGATTCCAAAAGTGGAAATTTCTTAGTACGTGCAGGGATGATCAAGAAGACTAGCGCTGGCGTGTATATGTATTTGCCACTTGGTTTGAAAGTGCTACATAAAATTGAAACGATCGTAAGAGAAGAGATGAACAGGGCAGGGGCCCAGGAACTTTTGATGCCAAGCTTACTTCCCTTAGAACTTTATGAGAAGAGTGGTCGCCGTAAAATTTTTGGGGACAGCATGTTTACTTTAGAAGACAGAAATCATCGTCCTTATGCTTTAGGCCCAACGCATGAAGAGTTATTCGTCGAAGCAGCCAAGATGAAGATTCGTTCTTATAAGGATATGCCATTTAACATTTATCAAATAGGTGCAAAGTATCGGGATGAAGCACGTCCTAGATTCGGTTTGATCCGTGTTCGTGAGTTCTTCATGAAGGACGCTTATAGCTTCGATCGTGATTTGGAGGGCTTAGATCGGTCTTATCATAAGATGTATGATGCCTACAAGCGTATCTTTGAGCGGATTGGGTTAAATTATCGAATTGTGACTGCTGATACGGGTGCTATGGGAGGTCTTTTATCAGAAGAATTCCAAGCCGTGACGGAGATTGGGGAAGATACCTTAGTTCTCTGTGAAGAATGTGATTATGCTTCAAATATCGATGTGAGTAAGTGTGTCTTAGAAGAACTTCCAAAAGAGGCCGCTAAGGAAAAAGAACTCATAGCGACGCCTAACTGTAAGAGCGTCGAGGAAGTCTGTGCTTTCTTACAGATTGCCGAAGAGAAACTCGTCAAAACGTTACTTTATCGCGTCAAAGATGACTTTGTAGCGGTATTAGTGAAAGGAAATCGAGAGGTCAATGTTTTGAAACTAGCAAAACACTTCGGTGTAACAGAAGATGACATTCGTCTTGCTACAGAAGAAGAGGTAGCCTCTTGTCACACGATCACAGGATTTGTGGGCCCGATTGGAATCTCACTTCCCATTTATGCTGATCAAGATGTTGCGTATCTTTCCAACTTTGTCGTTGGTGCAAATCAAGAAGGATATCACTACCGCAATGTGAATCCAGAGGACTTTCAAGCAACCTACCTGGACCTTAAGAACGTACAAGTTGGCGATCCTTGTCCAAAGTGTGGGCATCCTCTTATCTTCAAAAAAGGAATTGAAGTTGGAAATACTTTCAAATTAGGTGATAAGTACTCTCGGAGTTTAGGCCTTTCCTACTTAGATGAAAAGAATGCATCACACTACGTCGAGATGGGATGCTACGGAATTGGCATTGCTCGCATATTAGCTTCTCTTTGTGAGCAGAGGTGCGATGAAAAAGGCCTTTCTTTTCCAGTGGCTATCGCTCCTTATGAAGTGAATCTCGTGATCGTGAACCCTCAAGATGAGGTACAGCGAACACTTGCAGAAGAGCTTTACCAAATCCTGTTAGAAAAGGGTGTGGATGTTCTCTTAGATGACCGTGAGGAACGACCTGGCGTCAAATTTAAGGATAGTGACTTGATTGGCATTCCTTATCGCATTACCATTGGAAAAAGAGCAGGGGAACGGATCGTCGAGTGGAAAGAACGCGTGAGCGAAGCGGTCGAAGAACTTTCTTTCGATGACGTAATCCAAATTGTACAAGAAAAGACATCGCCTTAAACGCTGTCTTTTTTGTATTCTTATGGTTCCAAAAATGTTTTTACAATCTCATTCACGATGTATGCACGTTCTAAATAACAGAAGTGCGTTGCCTGTTCGATGATGACGAGCCCCGAGTTTTTGATTTCTTGATTCATTTTCACACCATCTGGCAATGGTGTATCGATGTCATTCTGTCCCCAGATGAGGAGTGTTTCTTCTTGAATGTTCTTTAGATAAGGTGTGAGGTCTTCATTAACGATATTGCGGAAAGTCTCTCGCTCGTTTGGTTTTAGATTGTTGTAATCGGTAGAACCAAATATCTGAATGAGATGGCGATAGTGTTTTTGCTTGTCGCGAAATGGAAGAAGTTTTACTATCTTTTTTAAAAACTGATAAGTCCATTTACGAAAGAGGCTTCGCAATGTTCGCTTTGGCCGGATGCCAGCGCTGTCGATTAAGACGATTTTATCGATTGGATGATGAAAGTAGCCTGATAGAGTGATGGCAATTCTACCACCGAAGGAGTGACCGATGATGATGGGATGGTAGATCGCTAATTCTTCTAAAAAACGGATGATGAGGTTCGCATAATCATAGATCGTAAGACTTCGCGTCGGAAAGAGCGTATTTCCAAAACCAGGATAGTCGATGATATAGATGGAAAATTCCTCTTCTAAAGTGCTGATCATTTGATAGAATGTCTTTCTTGTTTCACCCCATCCAGGTAAGATGACGACCGGTTTGGT
>CAZJUW010000067.1:0-5600 GCA_964549325.1 uncultured Muribaculaceae bacterium | reverse complement strand
GAAGATAAAAGTTCCTTTGTACAGGTTGCGACCGACGTTGCCAAAGCCGTTCCTGGATCAGATAGCTATTATACATTGGTGTTAAAACAGAATGGAGAACTATACGCAGTTGGACGGTCTAGCTATTTATTCGAAGATCAGCCTGGAACTACATGGACGGGAATAACTGATCAAGTGAAGGATGTGGTTGCTATTAGTGAACATGCACTTGTTTTAAAGATGGACGGGACAGTGTATTGGTTTGGATTCTGCGGAGGCAATCCCGCTTATTCTACATGGGAGACTAGATTGCGCGAAATAGCACTTACAGATGTAGAACAAATATCATCAGGGAATAACGATAATTTCATGATCAAAAGCGATGGTACTTTATGGGGAGCGGGTTCAAATAATTATGGCGAACTTGGTGACTCTTATCCTTATGTTACTGGTTCTCTTACTTATGAAGACGTGAGACAGATTGCGGATCATGTAAAATCAGTCGCTACGGGAGTTTCGTTTAGCTGTATGCTTAAAAATGACAATACTTTATGGTATATGGGAGATGGCGATGTAATCGGTTCAGAAAAGGAGTTAACACCAACGTTAATTAAAGTAGGATAGGAAAGAATGAAGAGTTCCGATATCTTAAATGAGTATTGATAGGGGAGGTTTTATAGAAAATAAATTCTCCTTTTTTTGTTGTCTTGACTATCATTGTTTGTTATAATTAACAAGAAAATAGGTGTGGTTATGAATGAGTTAGAAAACAAGGGACAACAAAAAGCAACTTCTATTAAAAAGAATGAGAAGAAGTCTTCTAAAAAGATAGAGAATGACAAAAAGAAAACGAAATCAAAGAAAAAAACGAAAGAGAAAAAGACTTTTAAGAGGGATTATCCTCGCTGGCAGTACATTTTTAATATTGCAAGTCTCGTCTTTGGTCTTTTGATTTTCGTCATCTTAGGTGGTCGTTGTTTTTATTATTACAGCAAACTGAACCTTAAGATCGCTGTAGAAGCGAAGACGATCGCTAGTGTCGTTGAACAGAACAATCCTATAGCAACGGAGGGCGATGGGCTTTATAAGTCAACAGAGGGATACTACTTTAAGGGCATAAATGTCAATAATTATGTATGGTATGCAAACCGTTTATTCCGGATCATAAGTATCGATGCAGAGAACCAAGTAACGTTAATTGCAAATGACAATCAAACGACGATGATTTGGGGTGATAACCCGACGTTTGTAGGTTCTAATCCATACCTTTACCTTAATCCAACCGATCAAGCGGGAACAGGGGTGTTCCTAAAGACGTTATCTGATTTAGATCACTATCTTGCGAATGTATCATGGTGCCAAGAAGAAGTGGTTGAGGATAAAGTTAACTGTGGTGAAGATGTGACGACCGATCGTGTTCGCTTACTTACTTTGAATGAGTATGTGCGCGCAGGGAGTGAAACGAGCTATTTAAATCGTGGTGTTTATTCTTGGCTTCAAGGAATTGATAAGACGGGGGCCAATCTCTATATCGATAAGACGGGGGCAATCGTAAGTGGGGATGTTCAAGAAGGTTATGGCATTCGTCCAGTGATCACCCTCAAGGCCAAAGTCGAAGTCAGCAGTGGAAACGGAACCGTGGATGCTCCTTATCGGATCGATACCGAAAATGATACCAGTAAGTACAATCAGTATGTCGATTTGGGTGGAGAACTATATCGCATTGTATCAGAGGATGATACGAAGTACCATCTTGCTTATAACACTTATTTAGATACTGGAGGCCGAAATTATAGTGATGACTCTTTGGATTATGACGAATCCGATTGGTCAGGTCTTGCATACTATCTCAATCGTATATGGGCTCCAACGCTTTCTTACTATGGGATGCTTCAAGACTGCACGTTCTATACGGGTGGACTTTCCAATGGCGAAAACTCTAATTTACTTAATATTTATCAAAACTCAGTTACGACGAAAGTTGGACTTCTCAGTATGTTGGACCTTAACTTGAATGAGCAATTGAATGACTACTACACGATTGATCGCACGATGAATCAGGGTGAACTCCTCATGATTGGAAATACCGAAGGGAAATTATTAGAGGAAGTGATGTCTGTACCAAAACAAGTCGTCCCAGTCGTGTGTATCAATAAAGAGAGTATCTTAAGTGGGAATGGTTCTCTGGAAGCCCCTTACAGAATGGAGTGAGAGACATGAAGAAAGCAAAAGATAAAACGAAAAAAACAAAGAAGAAGTTGAAATGCAAGATCAAGAAAATGACCTTTCTCATGATGTTTCTCGATCTTGCTGCTATTGCCATTCTCTTTTGTATCTATGGACCGATTGATTCCTTTCGCACGCTTTGGATCACTTCTGCGATGAGTACGATGAATCATCAGTACTTGGCATATACGTTCTACAGTGAAAAGACAGTGACCGATGTTATGAACAGTAATTACATCGTCGAACAGACAGAGGAAGTAGACTTAGATGCCATTGAAATTGGGAATACAGCTGAGAAGAACAGTTATTCTTCTCCTTATGAAGAACAGATTTTGAAACGGGAGGAAGGAAATTCTGTCTATAAGATCATTCGTCTAGAAGAAAGTGGTTATAAAGGTTATTTAACAGTGATCTATGATCCCGCTGACGTGCAACTTGCTGTCGCAAAGAACATCGGTAGATATGGAACCTCTGTTGCGAAACTTTGTCAAGAGAACAATGGCTTGGTTGGAATCAACGGTGGAGGTTTTGAAGACGTCGATGGCTGGGGAAATGGCAGTATTCCATATGGAGCCATCATCAAAGATGGTCAACTGATCTATTACCATGACGGTGGTGATGGTGGCTTGATCGGGTTTACGAACGAAAACAAGATGTGGTTGACGCACATTTCACCAGAAGAGGCAGTTGCACAAGGAATGCGGGATGCTGTTGAGTTTGGCCCATTCCTAATCGTGAACGGAAAACCGGCCGAGATCTATGGTGATGGTGGATGGGGAATCGCTCCGCGTACTGTGATCGCTCAACGGAAAGATGGAATTGTACTATTCTTAATTATTGAGGGAAGACTTCCTGGTTACAGTTTAGGTGCCGATATGAATGATGTTATCAAGTTGTTACTCCGTTACAAAGCATACAATGCCGCAAATCTCGACGGTGGAGCTTCATCGACGATGGCAGTGAATGGAAAATTATATAATCGTCCGAGTGCCGGTGGAGAGTACGGCGGAAGAACGGTTTCAAATGCTTGGATCGTCGTTGATCATACGGGCAATATGTCATTAAATTAGTGAAAAAAATCATTTGATTTAAAGGTGAGAGAAATGAAATTAAAAAAGAAATCGGTAAGCATCATGATCGTCCTTCTCCTTCTGATTGCGGTGATAGGTGCGGTGACTTTCTTCTTGATGAAGAAGGAATCAGATCGAAAAGCCCAAGCAAAGAAGGAAAAAGAACGGATCGCAATGATTGAAGAAGCCTATCAACCATTCGTCAAAGTGACGAAGGATACGAAGCTGTACCGCGAAAGTGATGGAAAGTACCAAGAAGTGGGAATGATCTATCAAGAGGCAGAGTTATCACTCAAGGTGGGCTCCAAAGTGACCGTAGAAACGGAGTATTTACCTCTTACAACGGAGGGATATTTCGTGTCATGGCAAGATGTCACAAAGATTGAGGCACTTAGCTCCAAAGAAAGCTTTGCCCAATACATTCCTTTTCCACAGAATGTCGTTGTGAAAGCGGGTACCGTGTTTCAAAGTGCTTCTAAGAATGTCTTTTCTTGGTATGAGGATCTTACTTTACCACTTATCGTGAAACAGGATGATAGTTACATCGTCAAAGTCGAGGATGCTTATTACGAAGTTGCAAGTGATCAAGTGAGTTTGGTAGATGGTGAGCCTCTAAAGACGGAAACCGCTTCGGCGATTGCGACATTAAACTACCATTTCTTCTATGATGATACGACGGAAGAAGAGTGTGGGCATCAGAGTATTTGTCTTTCTACAGAAAGATTTAGGACACATTTGGATTACTTGAAGGAGGCTGGCTTTTATACGATGCGGATGGTCGATATGGAACGTTTTGTGAAAGGTGAAGTACAGCTTCCAAAGAAAAGTGTTTTGATCACGATCGACGACGGTTGGCTTGCCGAGCAGGGGTTAGCGCTTCTCAATGAATATCAAATGAATGCGACAGTGTTCGCTATCACTAGTGTATACTCTTATGAACAATTTGCTTCCGAATACATCGAAGTCCATTCTCATGGCGATAACTTACACTATACAGGTGCGTGTCCTGGTGGACAGGGTGGTCCGATTCGTTGTTATCCAGCAGAGGGGATTTTGGAAGACCTTTCGACGACGCGAGAAAAACTTCATGGAACACCTTACTTCTGTTACCCATTTTACGAGTATAATGATTATGCCATTTCATTGTTAGAACAAGCTGGGTTCCGTATGGCGTTCGTGGGCGGAAGTCGTAAGGTCGAACCTGGTATGAACTTAATGTTACTGCCAAGGTATCCGATCACTTCGACCATGACGGCGTCTGACATTGCGGCGATGGTCAATTAGAAATGAGTGCATTTCGCACTTTTTTTGTGTATAATGATTAGTAGAAATAGGACAGGTGATCATATGCAAAAACGTATCATGGATGGAAACGAAGCTGCTGCTTATGTTTCTTATGCCTTCACGGAAGTGGCAGGGATTTATCCGATTACCCCTTCTTCCCCTATGGCAGAGCTTGTGGATCAATGGAGTCATGAGGGGAAGAAAAATTATTTTGGAAGTCCTGTAAAAGTGGTCGAGATGGAGTCCGAATTAGGGGCTGCCGGCATGGTACATGGTTCCTTACAAGCGGGCTGTCTTACGACGACGTATACTGCAAGTCAGGGGTTACTGTTGATGATTCCAAATATGTACAAGATCGCTGGGGAATTACTTCCTTGTGTCATTCATGTGGCAGCGCGCAGTTTATCGACACATGCATTATCGATCTTTGGGGATCATCAGGACATCTATGCTGCAAGAGCAACCGGATTTGCTTTCCTAGCATCTTCGTCCGTGCAACAAGTCATGGATCTAGCAGCGGTTGCCCATCTATCTGCGATCGAGGGACGCGTTCCTTTTTTACACTTCTTCGATGGTTTTCGTACCAGTCATGAATTACAGAAAGTAGAACTCATCGATCTCGAGAAAGTAAAAGAGTTGATCAATCAGGAGGCACTCGCAAAATTCCGTGCTAACGCGCTTCATTTAGAAGAGCCTGTTACCAGGGGAACCAATCAAAATGATGATGTTTATTTCCAAGCGACGGAAGTGCGGAACCCTTACTATGATGCTATTCCCGAAATCGTAGATCGTTATATGAGTGAGATCAGTTTGCAGACAGGAAGAGTCTATCATCCATTCAATTACTATGGAGATCCAGAGGCAACGAAAGTCATCGTTGCGATGGGAAGTGTCTGTGAGACGATCAAAGAGACGATTGACTATTTAAATGGGCAAGGCGAAAAATTGGGACTGATTGAAGTTCATCTTTATCGTCCGTTCAGTGCGAAGTACTTCTTAGATGTCTTACCAACCACGGTGAAGAAGATCGCTGTCTTGGAT
>CAZJUW010000066.1:0-5633 GCA_964549325.1 uncultured Muribaculaceae bacterium | reverse complement strand
CCATGTTTAAATAATGAAATTTTTTTATTAAATTTTCTATATATTCCTTATTGTCATTAAAGCGCCTAATATATAATTCATGTAATACTTGATTTATTTCTTTATCTCCAACACTATAACCATATCCTAATAAATGAATCTTGGTTTTCCTACCTAAATAATATGTATCTGTAGAAAACTCGACTCCAGGAATAACCAATATATCATTTTTTAAATGCATATTTTGATATTCACTTAATCCTGAAATAGTATCATGATCAGTTATAGAAATAACTTTAACATTATTTTCAATGGCATTATTAATTAATTCTTTCACTGTTAGTATTCCATCCGAATGAACTGTATGAGTATGTAAATCTATCATAAAATCACCCGATTCAAACCAAATCCCTTTTTTTATGGTGTTTATCATACTATAAAATATTAAAACTGTCAATTCACCACATAAATTCTCTGAGATTGTTTTGAAGTTTCAGTCTTCTTTACAAAATAAATCCAGTTTAGACAATAAGTATCAGCAAAAATTAAGAACCTATACTTTCTTGGATAATGATCGCTTTTATACTGTTTTATATTTCTATTTAGCAAGGTCCAAATTGTCTCTTACTTTTGACAATTCCAGGAAGATAAAGTAAAATTACGAGACATTTGTTACATCCATGAATTGGCTTGATCACTTCTCCAAACTTCTTCTTGGTTAGATACGAGAATAAGATGTAATGTTTGATGAAGTAGAGCCGTTTTGAAAATAGCGTATCTTTATTACAATAACCAAGACATTCCTTAAAAAAATGAAAGTAACCCTTAGGACAGGCACGAAACATTTTCGTTATGTTTTTAGAATATCCCTCACTTAAGTATTCTCCAACGACAATGTCACAATTTTTGAAAAGCATTCCTTCATAAATTTGATCCAACTGATAGTAAAGCCTTGCCTCTGTGACAAATTTTTCCCCATCTTCCACGGGATATTCGTACTGTTTTCGAAGCGACGCTTTGAATGTCAAATTCATATCAAAGTCATATCCATAATGGTTATGCATGTCAAAAAGGGTGATTATTTTTCCATCGAGCTTCTCTAAAGAAGAGGTATCTTTCTTGCCTAACTTCCTTTTGTAGAGGATCCCATACACCTCTTTTTCTTTTAAATTTTCATAATCGAAAGAGATCGTTTGTAATATGGCTGGAAGTAAGTAGTCATCGCTATCAACTTCCATGACGATATCCCCTGTCACATATTTCATTCCATGATTGATTGCCCGCATCTTTCCCTGGTTCTCTTGATAGAAATAGGAAATAGGAAAAGAAGCACTCTTTTGCCAGTCCTCGACTACTTCCCTAGTATTGTCAGTTGAACCATCATCGACGATGATCCATTCAAAATCCGAATGCGTCTTTTCGTTTTCACACAAGCTCTCATAGAGTTTCGGAAGTTTCTTTTCTCGATTATAGGTTGCGGTTACGACTGATATTTTCATACTGATCCCTCAATTACTTCTTTGATTTCTTCTAACACTTCACGGTTTTCGAATGCTTTTGTTTGTTCCACCTTGGGTCGCTCGGTGATGATTTTCTTTAATCCTTCATAAATGCCTTCTTCACTATTCGGCGTAATTGTACAAGAAACGTAGCCTTTCAATACCTCTCTAGAGGCGTTATCAGTTATGGCAATGTACTTGTTTAATACCTTGGCTTCTAATAAGACCATTGGATATCCTTCATAATAGGAAAGTAAAGCGAAGTAGTCACAGGCCTTCATATAAGGATATGGGTTCTCACTAGAACCTAGTAAGTGAAAGGTATCTTTACAATGATGGTTTCGAATCATTTCTTCTAACTGTTCACGAAGAGGTCCTTCTCCCAAGATATAAAAGTGATGAAAGTAACCATCAGCGATCAGTCTTTCATGCACGGGGATCAAGCGATCGATGGCTTTTTGCTCATTTAGGCGACAAACACTAAGAAAGTTTGGATGTGCAAAAGAGATCTTTTGATCCATCTTTTTCTTCGCTTTTTCTAAGATAAGCTTCCCATCAATGTAATTATAAATCACGCGTTTTTTCACTTGATTGGTTGGAAAGTAGGCTTGAAATTTTTCCAAATTATCATTTGATACAAAAATCAGTTCATCATACTTTGCATAACACTTACGATTGAGTCTCTGCTTCAGTTTTGCTTTCAGGCCTGTCCCAAATACCTGTGAAATGTCATTATGAACCCAAGCGATCTTTCGCGAAGTCTCTTTCGCGGACAAGATCCAAGTAACGGGACCTTCTAAAAAAGCGATCTCTACATCGTACTTTCCCTGAAAATACTTTTGATAAAGTGCCTTTCGCTTAGAAGCACTCAGTAACATTTTGGAAATCTTCTTTCGTTCTTCTTTGGTTACATCCTCATACTTTTTGGGAAGAAGTGAGATTCGCTTTACGCTACGATCTAATTGTGCATCTAAGATGCCTTGATAGAGCGTAAAGATCGTAACGTCGTACTCTTTCACCAATTCGTTTGCGATATCGACTAGAACGCGCTCCGCTCCACCTAACTGTAAATTGGTAATGGCAAAGACAATTTTTTTCATGATTCCAACTCCTTTCGCTTTTGATTTAAGAGACAGTGAATTAAGATGATGATCAACATAGATGATACATGGAAGAACGTGTAACCAGCAAAGAAAGATAATACAAGAGCGAAAAGCGTTCCAAAGAGGTAGAAAGCAAACTGATAATCCACCTTTTTTCTTTCTTTCCACAAAGTTTTCATTGCTTTTACTTCGATCCACAGAAATGGTACGAGATAGAGGAAGAAACCAAGAATCCCAAAGTTATAAAGGATCGCTGGTACTTCCATTTCTAGTGTCATCTCATCATAGTTCGCAAGATAACCATTGCCAAAAAGTAAACGGAATGGGTCTTTCTGATACTTGATTAAATAAGTATGATAGATCAGTTGTTGTGTTCTACGATCGAGCACTACGCCCCACTCTTCTCCTTTTTCATAAAGAGCAACCAAAGCTTGTTGCTGGGCTTTGCTCATGAACTCCGTAGACATTCCATCTTGAATTTCCTTGACATACTTGGTAGCATCGCCGGTAATATGTGCTTGCTCTCCCGTGACCGCATCTACAACCTGACCTTCTCCTTTTTTTAAGTTTTCCTGCCGGTCGAATGTCGATGATTCCTTCAAAAAGAAGATTCCTAAAGCAATGATAATGACAACACCAATGCCAATTTTCCACCAATGTCTGTGGAAAAAGTTTGCAACTTCTCGTCTCTTACCAAAAATCACATAACAGAGTGCATAAGCAACTAAAACGAAAGGAAACCCTAATAATCCAGAACGAGAACCAATCAAGAACATGAGATAGAAACCAGCAAGCAAGATAAGAAGCCACTGACACCATCTCTTCCCCTTTGTTTGGTTTGATAAGACTAGACAAAGACTTAAGAGTAACACAGAACAAACGGCATTCCCGGAAACATTCCAACCTTTATATCCAACACCATCGATATACGTATGGGAAGATGTCCCTGTCACAATGGATAGATAGATGAGAAACACGTATCCCAGTAGAAAGAACCATGCGTACTTGGGGATCTCCTTCAGTTTTCCCTCTTGCAGGAAGACAAAGACGATGTAAAATAACGCAATCATATAGGTGTAGTTGAGTAAATATTGGGCTTCATATAACCATCCACCGTAAGCAGAATCCGTAAGGTTTCGAACATAAAAGTATAGATGCCCTACACTATAAAGAAGATAAAGGCAGCCACCAAGCAGAATTTCTTTTCTGCGACTTCGATCTGAGAAAAACAAGTAACCTAGTAAGATAAGTGGAATGATCGGTCGCAAGACTGTCGTTGGTGAAATGACTGCCTCTGGAAACCATTGGCGAAACAAAAAACTAAATGCATCCAAAAATGGCGAGATTACTAAGAATAAGTAAAACCAAGATTCCATCGTCCATTTCTTTTTCATCAAATCACCCCATATTTGCGGTCTTATCTAAGATCTTTTCCCCAAAATGATGGAAAACCCAAGCCGAAAAATAGTAAAGTGGCTTCGTAAGATGACGATAATACCAATTCCGAAGGCCCTTTTTCTTCTTTAGATAAACATTTCTTTTCCACTTTGGAAAGGTCTCATTCAGAAGATGGTACCCTTCTTTCAAGTATGCTTTTCTTAACTTCTTATCTTGAAGACTACTGATACGATAAAAGGATCTTCCAAGAATCATGTGCAGAAATAGATATTCTAATTCCTGGTCATAAGTATCATAAAAGCCTCGCTCTTGATAGAAAGATAAGACGCCATTCAGGATATCATATATCTCCCTTACTTTAGGGTTTTGTGTATTCGCAATAGAGTTTTCTCTTTGAAGATAATGATAAAACGGCTTGTCTACTGATACGATTTTTTTCGCATATGGCAGATATTGATAGGTAAAAGAGATATCTTCATAGCGAAGTCCTTTCGGAAATTGTAACTTTTCTTTTCGAATGATATCAAAGCGAAAGAGCTTGTTGCAAGCGATGACTCGTAGATCTGTAAAGGGACTATCTATGATGTGAGAGTGATCAATAACATTTCTGCTTGGATCATCATATTCCCAAATGTAATCACATTCCACTAAATCGGCCTGTTCTTGTTCTATTTTTTGATACAGTGTCTCGAACATATCAGAATCGACATAATCATCACTATCAACAAAACCTACGTACTTTCCCTTGACATATGGAAAAGCGTAATTTCTAGCATCTGATAAGCCCCCGTTTTCTTTTTTTAACGGAAGAATCCGTGAATCTTTGCTTGCAAAACGATCGATGATCTTTTGAGAGTTGTCTTTCGATCCGTCGTTCACGACGATGATCTCTATTTCTTTTAACGTTTGGTCGACTAGTGACTGTAGACACTTTTCTAGATAGTTTTCTACATTATAGACCGGTACGATAATACTAACCTTTACCATGGGTACCTCCTTTTAGAAAAAGCGAAGATAGAAAGACAAGCAGTGCTTTACTAAAAATTTTTTGAGCTTTCTAGGAAGCGTATCTGCTAATAAGAAGTCGGCTACTCTTCTTTTTTTTAATTCTGCTTTGTAAGGAGCCCTTCCTTCTTTTGGAACCCCCTTCGATCGAAATAATAAAGCATTGGAAAGATAACTATAGAAGAATGCTTTGGTAGCAGAAGAAATTTTAGAATCATGATCCACCAGCTCTTTTAAATGGTCATAAAAGTACAACACATCCTCAATTCGCTTCATTCTTTTCACAAGATCATTCGAAGTGGTAATGCTCGAATCTCGAATCACATAATGATAACCATATACTGGAATAGAGGTTACCGAACTTGCTTTTAAAATGATGTAAGGCGTTAAGCCAAAATCTTCATGATACTTTCCCTTTTCATATTGAAAGAAATGCTTTTTCCAAAAACGCAGGCGATATGCGTAACACCATGCTGGCTCTAAATATTCCGCATGAGTCAGTTTCGGAAAAGCTTGTTCACCTGGGATTGCTTCAAAAAAGACACTATGGCTCTTGATAGAAACACCATTCTGTTCTTTCACTATCTGAAAGCGGATTAAATCAATTTCCCTATTCTTTTCGATACACTCATTTAATCTTTCTAAAAGA
>CAZJUW010000065.1:0-5689 GCA_964549325.1 uncultured Muribaculaceae bacterium | reverse complement strand
TCCGAGGAAGCAGCATTCCAGGAGGAATTTTCCAATTTACAGAGCTTGCTGGAGTAGTCAATTTGCATTATAATAGTGATCGTAAGAAAGAAAAAGATCCAGAACTTTTATGGTACATTCTGTATTTTGAATGATATCAATTGAAATGATGCGTATGGTTCGATGAAAAACAGTCGAAATAGAACAAATGGGAGAAATAAGATGGAATGGTGGTCTTTACTAATTGATGAAGATAAGAAAAATTATAAATGTTATTCTGAACTGATAAGATTATTAGACGAAAATCAAAGTTTTAGAAAAACTGTGATTTCTGGCGTTAGCGAGGGAAAGATTAGAAAATTTGATGAAGGTTTATGGGATAAGATACGTGCTCAAAACATTAGAGGCATTGATAGTTTTGAGGATGTTTTCGTTGACGGCGCTAATATCGGTTACTGTACTGTTGCATCCAAACAATTAAGTTATTCGCTAAATTCTTGTTATTTGTGTGGTGGAACGCTTCCGTTACTAGAAGGAACAGAAAATTGCCCTGATGGTAGTCATACATGGATTTTAGACGGTGATGAAATTATAGATACTACATTGATGTTGATGATTCGTGATGAGTATATAGAAAAAATGGGATACAGGGAGGAAAATAGATACAATCCAAATTTTGACCCAATTTACGCAGCAACAAAAGATTTTACAAATGATCCTAGTATTAGAGGTAAGGATGGAAATAAGACAAGAAAATAGTTTTCCTTTTTTCTTTTCTTTTTGTATAATGGAATAGAAAGTAGGATGAGATAATGAAAAATAAAGGTTTTACGTTGATTGAGTTGTTGGCGGTCCTAGCGATCTTAGGCGTTATTATGCTGATCGCAGTGCCAAGTGTAAGTAGTATTCTGTCTAAAAACAAACAATCTACTTATATTGAGGATGCAAAGCAATTGATCAGTGAAGCGAAATATAAGTTTACAGTAGATATGAAGATTCCAAAACCAAATTCTGGTTCAGCTATTTTAATCCCACTTAGTTGTGTCAGTGGTTCGGAGTTAGATAAAGGGCCAGAAAATGGCACCTATAGTGCCGACTATTCTTACGTCATCATTCAAAATTATAATGACCAATTCAATTATTATGTACAAATTGCCGAAGGCATAACAAGGCAAGATAGCACAGTTTATGTTGGTTTGAAGTTAACTTCGGAAAAGACTCTAAATGATGGAGAAGGCTATAGTGTCTATACTAGCACGGGAGATGGACTGCAAGTGAAAAATACCTCTGCTTCAGCTTCATATAAGTTTTTTTCAGGTGGATCGGTTGGTGGAACAATTTATGCAACACTTCCTGAGGTCTGTTATTGAATTTAGTTGTTCTAGCTTATTGACCCAAATATTAAATTATGATACGATTAACATGTTAAGAATAAGGAGGTAATTCCATGAAAAGACTAAATCAAAAAGGTTTCACCTTGATCGAATTATTAGCGGTTATTATCATTTTAGGAGTATTGTTGTTGATTGCTGTTCCATCGATGAACAATGTGATCGAAAAAAGTAAAAAAGATGGTTTTGTATCAAATGCAAAATCATATATTGGAGCAGTGCGTTATGGTGTGATTCAAGGTGATTATGAAACTCCAACGAAAGGGGCAGCAATTTTGGTACATGTTGCGAATTATCCACTTGATCAAGGCTCCACAGGGACAAGTCCTTATGGTTTAAAAATGAACAGTGCGCAAACTTATGTCGTTGTATATAATAACGGAAATGACTCTAAAGATGATTTGATTTACTATTTTGCTGGAATGGATACAAATTATAATTGTATTCAATTAACGGCTGAAAACGATCTGGACGCTACTCAGAATGTTTATGCACGTGATACTACTAAATGTAGCACATCGACGATTAAGGAAGTCGGTCAAACGGCTTCTAATGTTACTGTGATTACTTATAATAAAGATGGTACTGTTCGTAATAGTAGCTTATCAATCAGCAAAGTTTATAGCGAAAACTTTTAATGGTCTTCTTACTCAAGTATATGCTTGAGTTTTTTAATGCTCTTTGATAGAATTTTCATAGAAGGTGAAGTATATGTACTTAGGATCCCATGTCCATTTTACGAAAGAAAAACAGTTACTTGGTTGTTTAGAAGAGGCACTGCAGTATGGAGCCAATACTTTTATGTTTTATACGGGAGCACCTCAAAATGCCGTGCGATATCCTATTGATACGTCCCTTACTTTAGAAGCCTTAGAAAAGATGAAAACATTAGATTGGGACTACAGTAAGGTTATCGTGCATGCTCCTTATATCATCAATTTAGCGAACAGTGCGGATCCATCGAAATACGATTTTTCTATCCGTTTCTTAAGAGAAGAAGTAGATCGTTGTGAACAGTTAGGGATCCGTTATATGGTATTACACCCAGGTAGCCATGTAGGGGTGGGAATGAAACAAGGGATTCGAAGTATTATCTACGCTTTGAATCAAATTTTAGTCGATAGTTCCGTTACGATTTTGTTAGAGACAATGGCAGGAAAGGGAACCGAAGTAGGGAGTAAATTCGAGGAAATCAAAGAAATCATCGATGGCGTAGAAGATAAAGATCATATTGGTGTCTGTATGGATACATGTCATATGAATGATGCTGGTTATGATATGACTGATTTTGATGCCTTGTTAGATGAATTCGATCGTGTAGTTGGGCTAAAGTATGTTCACTGTATCCATATCAATGACAGTAAAAACCCAAGAGAAACTCATAAAGACCGCCATGAGAATATTGGCTATGGAACGATTGGATTCGAGTCACTGATGAAGATCATCTATCATGAACGTTTAGGAGAGATTCCTCGCATTTTGGAAACACCATATGTCGATCGCTTATATCCACCATATCAGGAAGAGATTGCTATGATTAAAGCAAAAAAGTTCGACCCAAATTTAACTAGAAAAATCAAAGAACATTATCAGTAGAGAGGAATGGAATTTGGGCAAGAAAAAAGAAATCCCTAAAAATGGTATTTCTTTTTGGCGTCAAAATAAAGATTTGTGACGGCCGTGTAAGTGGTAGGACTGAGTTCCTTTTTTAATGTTTCAAAACATGCTTGGTAATCTCCTTCGAGTAATTTCTGATAGTCTTTTTTTAATGCGTTATAAATGATTTTTGCCTCTTTTTCCTCTAGTGGATATTGATAACCGTGCGCGAAGTTCATGACATCTTCAAGCGTCAGACTCGATAGATAGTTTTCTACTATTTTTTGATACATGGCAACCTCCTTTTTTATCTTATGAAAGTTTTTTCGAATTATGTCCATACTAACACTGGTGAAGACGATGAAAAAAGAAAAGCGAAGTTGGGTTTTATTTGGTATGGTCATCCTTCTTTTTGGAATGATTCTTTTAAGATTATTTGATGTAATGGTACTAGAAAAAAAAGTGTATGTTGAGAAATTAGCGACATTATCTAATGTGATCGTCGAAGGGGACAGTGCGCCAAGAGGTCGCATTTATGATCGAAATCATGTGTTGTTGGTAGACAATCAAGCAATCAAGACGATCGTCTATCAGAAGACAGGAAAACTCTCTAGCAAGGAAGAAATCGAACTTGCTTATCAAGTGTTGTCGCATCTTTCGCTGGATGCTTCCCAAGTGACAGAGCGGTCGTTACGAGAATTCTTTTTGGCAAAATATCCAGAAGAGGGAAAAGAAAAGATCAAAGAAGAAGAGTGGGAGAAATTAGAACAAAGGAAACTTTCGGAAAAAGAGCTCGAGGAATTAAAGTTGAGCCGTATTAGCGAGGAAGAGCTGGCCACTTTTAGTGAAGAGGACCGCCGAGCTGCTTACCTTTATTACCTTATGAACAATGGCTATTCCTATCAAGAAAAGGTAATCAAAAAAGAAGATGTGACGGAAGAAGAGTATGCCTATTTTGCGGAGAACAGTCATTCTTTCAATGGCTTTCAAGCAAAACTCAGTTGGAAGCGAGTGTATCCGCAAGGAGAAGTCTTTCAGTCTATTTTAGGCACAGTAGGGAAGATTCCCCAGGAAGAGAAGGATACTTATTTGGAAAAAGGTTACAGCATCAATGATTTGGTGGGACTCAGTTACCTTGAAAAGCAATACGACGAGATCCTACAAGGAACAAAGGCGAAGTATCGCGTTGTCAATCAACATGAGTTAGAACTCGTCTCGGAAGAAAAACGAGGGCAGGATATCGTTCTTTCGATTGACATCAATTTACAGAAAGAAGCCGAAAAGATTCTAGCAGAAGAAGTAGCGAATACGAAGAGTGAACCGAATACTCGTTACTATAATCGTAGTTTTCTCATCTTGCAGGATCCCAATAATGGCGAGATTCTTGCCATGGCTGGGAAACAAATTATCGATGGCCAAATACAGGATGTTACGACGGGAATTTTAACTTCGCCGATGACGGTTGGAAGTGTCGTGAAAGGTGCATCGATGTTGGTGGGTTACAATCAAGGAGCGATTGAGATGGGAGAGTACATGAAGGATGAATGTGTGAAGATTGCAGGGACGAAGAGTAAGTGTTCATGGCGGACGTTAGGTTGGATCAATGACATCGAGGCTCTGGCTTTATCGAGTAATGTTTATCAGTTTAAAACGGCAATGCGTGTGGCAGGTGCGAACTATTCATATGATGCACCACTTGTGATCAATGAAAATGCCTTTGATATTTATCGTACGATGTATCATTCTTTTGGACTTGGGGTGAAGACAGAGATCGATTTACCAATCGAGAGTACCGGCTACACCTCTGATAAACGAACACCAGGATTACTGTTGGATTTCGTCATGGGCCAGTTTGAAACGTATACGCCAATCCAACTGTCACAGTATATTTCGACGCTTGCAAATGGTGGAAACCGCTACCAGCCACATCTGTTAAAAGAGGTTCATAAAAGTAGTGAAACGGAAGAATTAGGGGAGATATCTTCATCTTTTGATACGAAATTGCTCAATCAGGTAGATACCAAAGAGGAATACTTAAAGAGAGTTCAAGAAGGATTTCATGCGGTAACGATGTCTGATATCGGAATTGGAAAGAAGTATATTGATGAGGTTTATGATCCTTCGGGAAAGACGGGAACTTCACAGAGTTTTACCGATACGGATCATGATGGAGCAATCGATACCGAGACGATCAGTACAGCGTTCATCGGTTATGCACCGAGTAGTTCTCCTAAGATGACATTAACAGTGACGAGTCCTGATGTTTCGACACCATCTGGTTTCAGTAGTTATAGTAGTTTAGTGACACGGATAATCAGTAAGCGCATGAGCGATTTCTACTTTACTCTCTATCCGATAGAATAATTGGTAAAAAGTGGAAGTTGCTACCCTTAGATTGATTTCTTATAATGAAGAAGGAAGAGTAATCTTCCTATGTCAGACATCTCTAATTCTTTAAAACTTTTTTGGCTCTACCACAAGGGGCCAACTCCTATAGAGATCGTTTGACTTTTTTGTTGAGAAAAGTAGTTGCTCTCTTTTTTCTTTTCATGATAGAATAAATTTGTAAAAAATAAAAGGAGATGTAAGTTGTGGAAAAAGAAAAACTGACCCTGGGGGGGGGATATATTAGAAGGTAAGAAGAAAAAGAGGAAAACGTTAACCGTGGTTTTATCTGTTACGTTAGTCCTCGTTCTCTTACTAGGGTTATCTTACGCCTGGTT
>CAZJUW010000064.1:0-5703 GCA_964549325.1 uncultured Muribaculaceae bacterium | reverse complement strand
TTCATTTCTAATATTTTTAAGCCACTTCATTTCCGTAGGATTGTCTTCTAAAACTTCACTGCTTGCAATGATAACTGATATCGGTGTTTTCAATTCGTGAGAAGCATCTGCTATAAACTGCTTTTGTTTGTCAAAACTTTCTTTTACAGGAATCGTGATCCAATTCGTCATCATTTTAGATACAAAATAAATAATTATTTCTAATAAAACTAGTATTAAAATACTGATTTCCAAAGAAAATAACAAATTGGTACGAATTTCAGTATTATCTAATATGATTAAAGCGTTACCTTCTAGATAGGTGTAAGAATAATTATCAAAGTATAAACAACCAATATGTTGTTCTTCGATCTTTTTATTTTCTAATATTTTTTTGGCTAAAGAAGTAATCTCATAATTAGATAAACCATTATTTGAATGATTGATCACGTCAATGATGTTGTTATTCCGATTGATTAGAATCGTATAAATCGTAGAGTCCATATATTTAATATTTTCGTCAAAATTGCTGGATGCTTCTGTTGACGATTCTTTATTTTCCATAGTATCGTTATCATTATTGGGAAGCTCTTTAAGTACGGTATTATCTTCCAAGTTCTCTTTATTCTTTTCCGTTTTCACGTTTTTTCCCATATTGGCAGCGGTGCTCAAACTGTTTGCGATTAATGTCTTACTTTTTAGGTATTCTTGAATATTATTAACAAGAATAAATCCCGCAACAAAAATAGTTAAAATGGAGAAGATGGTAAAAAATACTTTATTTTTTAATTTACTCATGATTGTTCTCCAATTTGTAACCTAGTCCTCTTACGGCTTTAATATTTACATTTGATTCTATGGCTTTTAATTTTCTTCTGACAAACGACAGAAATGCTTCTAAATTGTTCGATATGATTTCATTTTCTATTCCCCATACTTTATCATAAATTTGTTCTTTTGATAAAACCTGTTCTGGATTATTCATAAAATATTCTAATAGTTGAAATTCCTTACATACCAGTTCCACTGATGCATTAGTGGTTGTACAAGTTAATTTAGACTTTTTGATATCAAGTACTAAATCACCATACTGAATCATATCGTGTTTTTGAAACGAAGTAGGATCTTTCAGTTGAATATTTACCCTAGCCATGAGTTCATCCATATGAAATGGTTTTGTAATATAATCATTTGCACCATTTTGTAGCCCATTCAGTTTATCTTCAAGCATTGATTTGGCCGTAAGCATTATTATTTTACTTTGAATTTGCTGTTCTCTGATACCTTTTAATATATCAAATCCATTCATGTTTGGTAACATCACATCTAAGATAATTAGATCATAAATATCAGCAGTTGCTTTATAGAAACCCTCTTCTCCATCAGTAGATATATCTACAATATATTTTTCTTTTTGTAATTTTGTTTTGATAGCATCAGCAAGCTGAAACTCATCTTCGATAATTAAAATACGCATAAATATCACCAACTTAATAATAGAGACATTTTATTAAATAGAAATTAAATCAATATTTTATGATCAATCAGCATACCACTATTTTTAGGGTAAGTTTAGGAGACATTACTAATTTGTTACACACCACTTCATAAAAGTAATTTCCACTTAAAATAAAGTACCCCTTATATTTTTTGTTGCCAATTACAAATTTTTAAGCTTTTCTTTCAAAACATCTTTTGGTAAGAAACCAATGGTTTGATCTACGACCTCTCCATCACGAAAGTAGATGACTGTAGGAACACTCATAATCCCATAAGCTCTTGCGAGATCCTCAAACTGATCGACATCTACCTTGATGAATTTGACATTTTCTTCTTCCTTTGCCAGTTCTTCAATGATGGGGCCTAACAGCTTACATGGTCCACACCAAGTCGCAAAGAAGTCCACAACGACTTTCCCTTCCTTGATTTCTTCATTAAAGTTTTCTTTGTCTAAATGGATTAACATATCCTCTCCTCCTTTTAATAGCGGTCTAAGATGACCGATAATCCTTCTTTTTGTTTTAATTTTCCTTTTTCAATTAACTTTTCCACTTGTTCCTTTGATGTAATCTTGTACTTCAACATTGTATCTAGTACTTCTTGATTTAGGGTAGTCTTGTCATTCTCATCATCGAAAGTCTTGATGAGATCATAGACATCATTCACTGTATCATTGATATTGCCAACGGTCGTCGATAACACTGGCGTACTATTTAAAATGCGGTCTGATAAGCGAGAATCCACAAATAAATCGGTCATGAAACTAGGTTGTCTTAAGAAGAACAAAGCAATGAAGAGAACGATATAGCCTTCGATAAGACCGACGATAAAACCTAAGATCTTCGATGGAATGCCTAGAATAATTGTAAACTTCAATACCTTTTCGATGATTCCGGTCACATGAATTAGAATGCCCAAAAGGAACGATAAAATACCAAAGACCAGTAAAAAGGCCAACAGTTGATAAAGTAAAATGTTAAGTACCTCTACTCCTTCGATACTTCCGCCAAATTGGAAGAATGGCAATACATTGCAGAAAAAACTGGCCAGTGGTTCTCGCAATCGGAAAGAAAGGAAGAAAATTAAGAGCGTTCCAAGCGTCATCACTAATTGTTTGAGGATACCTCTTTTCGCTCCAATAATACCAAACATCAAAATTAGTAAGACGATTGCTATGTCAATTATGTTCATAAACTCATCTCCTCTAGTAATAGTATAACGGAAAGCGCTAGAATATGCTATAATAAAGTCGAGGTGCTTGACATGAATATCGTAATTAAAGTGGATGAAGCAGGAAAACAAAAAATGATTGAATATTATAAGGATAAAGTACGGGACAAGAAAATTCCTTATGTCGTCTTCCAAGCTGAAGAGGAAGATACCGTCATCACGATGTATGAATCTGGAAAAGTGATGTTTCAGGGAACTTCAGCCGATGTCGATGCTTCAATGTGGCAGACAATGCTCAATATTCCTACAGACGCAGAGATCAAATCAAAGGAAAACCATAAGAAGTATTATTATTGTAATTCGATAGGAAGCGATGAGGTGGGTACAGGTGACTACTTTGGCCCTATCGTTGTTACGGCTACTTATGTCACGAAAGAAGATATCCCTTTTTTAGAAAGTTTAGGAATTCGTGATTCTAAGAAGATCACCGATGAAATGATTTTAAAAGTAGCCCCACAGGTTGCGAAACGAATTAAATATCGTAGCGTTATCTTAACTAATCCAGAATACAATGAGAAATATACGAAAGATGTCAACATGAACAAGATCAAAGCCATTCTTCACAACAAAGTTCTCTATCAGTTAATTCATGAAGAAAATCCTACCTATGATTATATTATTGTTGACGAATTTGCGCATGAGTCCAAGTATTATGACTATCTCAAAGAAGTAAACCCTATCCAGCGCGGCCTTACCTTCTTTCCGAAAGCCGAAGATCAGAACTTGGCTGTTGCTTGTGGTTCTGTCATCTCTCGCTATCTCTTCTTAAAGGAGTTTGATAAATTATCAGATACGCTTCAGATTCCGCTTCCTAAAGGCGCAGGAAAAGAGGTAGATGAAATTGGCAAAGAAGTTGTCGCAAAATATGGCAAAGAAAAACTTAGCGAAATTGCTAAGTTGAATTTCAAAAATACAGATCGTATCTTAGACACGCTGATTTTTTAAAGGAAGTTTCACGGAAGCTTCCTTTTTTTTCGCATTTTATAAAATCATTTTCCCAAAATGTATGGATCACCACTGGTACCAGTACCACTTACAATATTGACATCCGCATCTAAATAGACCGTCGGACGAACCCCATAACTTTGAGAGGCAGAACTTGAAGAAGCTTTACCTTGGCTATCGATGATAAGTACTTCCGAAGCCGTTGCAGCACTGGACATGATCGTCCATTGTCCCTCACCCTGGTTTCCAGCTACAAGCCAACTATTCGTAGCACCACAAAGTGATAAATCTTGATAGCAAGTATCATCTACGCCCAGAGCAAAGGTGTAAGCGTAATCACTTGGATAAAGAAGCCCTACCCTACTAGAGTCACTAGCCCAATAGATTTGTCTCGTTGCATCACTACTTGTCGTGTAAATGGCTGTCCCCCGTTCACTAGCGTATGCATCTCCACCCGACAAAGCGGTGTTATAATACCCACCTAAATACCATTTCACCGGTGAAAGCAAAGTTTTGGCTGTTTCATTAAGACCAACGGAAGAAAAGTCACAAGAAGCTGTTCCATTATTCGTTCCAATGATACAAGTACCAGTTGTACGTTGAAAGTAAGCATCTTGGTTCAATAGTTTCATCAAATCAGCATCTGCAAAATAGTTGACACCATTTCCACTGTTGACTGAACTGACCGAGGAATCCCAAGCATAACTTCCGATCGACGTATCGCGAACGAGCTTCACACGTCGTTCTAACTGATAAGTTCCATCCTCATTTGGAGTTTCGGTCATGAAGACACCGACAATTCGCCAAAGTTCTTCATTAAAACGAACATAGTTGCTAGGATTAGATCCAATATAACGGTAATCTGCAAGCGCTGCATCTGTCCAAGTTGTTAATTGGGAAGGAGCCTCATGAGAAAAACAATACATCTCTTTCGTATCTCCATTTTGGTAAGACGTCACTGAGGCCGAGTTTGCTTTTGCTAAAAGCGTCGTCGTCGCTTTCTTTGTAAAGGCCGCTGTTGCGGTGATTTTACCATAAAAGTTTGCATCTTGATATCGTTCGTCCAACTCTTTCGTATCATCAAGCCAAATCCATAACTGGTAGGTTTTAGATTGTCCTTTTAAAAGTGTATCTGTCATAAGCGTTCCTATTACCGAAGAACCATCTGCGGAAAGTGAACCTGGGCCATAGCTGACTCCATCTGTCACATCTTCAAGCTGATATGCCACGCCATCCGTTGGCAGTACTTTACAGTTTTCACAACTAGAACTCGTAATATTTTCCATACTTAGATCAAACGTAACTGCTTTAGATCCTTTATTCTTGATCGTAAACTCATATGGTGTCGTACGTAAAGAATAAGTCGCCGTCGTAGGTGAAGTACTCGCAAGAGAAATAGCATTTGCTTCACTTGCTACAGCAATCTCTAACGATCCAATCCGAATATAATTACTTTGGCTCAGGGTTTGGCTAAAAGTAAAATAAGCGTAAGAAACGCCAAGGAATATGGCGACAGCAACGAGAAGTGCCCCTACCAAAATACCCACTGATTTTTTTCGATTGTTTTCTTGTTTCATCGTTCTTCCCCTACCTTATGTATTTATTATAAAGCGGATCTTGCGAATTTACAAGCACTCACTCCTTCTTTTTCCTAAAAGAAAAGAGGATATCTACTTAATCCTCATTCTTCTTTACATATTTTTGAAATGTCTTAATTTCGCTGTCTTCGAGGTCTGTATCAAGAAGTTTATCAAAAAGTTGTTTCTGCTCTCGTGATAATTTCTTTGGTGTCACAATGTGCATCGTAAGATACATATCACCTTTACTATGATTGACATCATTCTTGACACCCTTGCCCCGAATACGTTGTTGGTCTCCATGATCCGTTCCCGCAGGAATTGATAACTTCACATTCCCATAGAGAGTTGGGATCTCTTTCTTACATCCTAACACTGCTTCTGGAATCGTCAGCGGAACCTCTAAATAGATATCGTCCCCTTGACGTGTGAAGAATTCATGTTTGGCAACAGAAAATTCCAAATATAGATC
>CAZJUW010000063.1:0-5711 GCA_964549325.1 uncultured Muribaculaceae bacterium | reverse complement strand
TGTGAATGGCACCGAAACCGATACTATAACGAATCAGATGATGGGTGGCCAAAATAGAGGAGGAATGAGGCCAAGATAATGGATGATCATCTTTGAATCAAAGAAGGGCATTGATGATCATTACGAGACTACCGAGCAAGAACGAAGTGATAAGTAACTTTCTTTCTTGGTATTTCCTAGCGGTTGGTAGTAGTTCATAGAGTGCGATATGAGTCATGATCCCGGCGATCATGGCAAAAAGACATCCCATGACGGTATCGGTCATGAAGTTTTTGAAGAAAAGGTAAGCAAGAAGCGCGCCAAACGGCTCCGAAATTCCCGAGACGAACGTGGAAAGAAGGGCCTTTTTCTTACTTCTGGTCGCATAGTAAATCGGAATCGAAATACTGATTCCCTCAGGAATATTATGAAGAGCGATTGCGAGGGCAAGGGAAATTCCTAAGCGCGTATTTTGAGAAGTTGCCATAAAGGTTGCAATTCCTTCGGGAATATTATGAAGGATAATCGCAAGCATCGTAATGGCTCCCACCCGATAAAGACCTGTATGATCTTTTTTCTCGATTTGATCTGGAAAATATTTATCGATGGTCATCGAGAAGAGAATTCCTAAGACCGTAAAGATCGCCGTAAGGAAAAGGCGAGGAAGCAGTCTTAAAAAATGAAGTTCGGCAAGGGACTCTGGGATTAAATCTGTGAACGAGACCGTCAACATCACGCCCGCTGCGAAAGCAAGAGAGGCTGGTATGATCTTCTGTTCATCCCATTTCCGAAAGAAGATTGGAATGGCTCCAATCATCGTAGAGAATCCTGCAGCGAAGGTCAAAAGAAAGGCAAGATGCGTATTTGACATAAGAATCACCTAATGATTCTTATGAAAAAGGGAAAGATTTTATGTTTGCTTTGGAATAATATCAATTTATGATAAAATGAGCTGGGAAGTGATATCCTTGAATTATGAACTTTGGATGGAAGAAAAATTAGAAAAGTTAACACAAGAAAAAGAGGTGCCAACACTCCTCCTTCACTGTTGTTGTGCACCTTGTACCTCAGCTGTTTTAGAGCGCTTGAGCGACTATTTTCAGCTTACCGTCTTTTATTACAATCCAAACATCTCATCCTCTATAGAATATCAAAAAAGAATTCTGGAACTAAAACGTCTCATCAAAGAGTATCCGACAAAATATCCCATTTCCTTTTTAGAAGGGAATTATGATCCTTCTATCTTTGAAGTGGTTGCCGAACAACGAAAATACGACGTGGAGGGTGGCAAGACTTGCTATCGATGTTATGAAATGCGTTTAGAAGAAAGTGCCAAGATGGCAAAGAAATTAGGTTTTGATTACTTTACGACGACCCTCTCGATCAGTCCTTACAAACGAAGTGACTGGTTGAATGAGATTGGAAAGAAGATGAGTGAAAAGTATCAGATCAATTATCTTTACTCCGATTTTAAAAAGAAAAATGGATATCACCGTTCCATTGAACTATCACAGGAATATCATCTTTATCGCCAGGACTACTGCGGATGCACCTTTTCTAAATTAGAGCGAGAGAAGAAAAAGACTACTTGTTAGCCTTTTTTAGTTGCTCTAGTAGTTTATTAGGGTCAAAGTCCGGAATGAAACTGTCTTTTTGGGTTTCTCCTTCTTGTATATAAGCGTTTTTGATACCAAGATCGATGGCGTAATCGATCACTTCTTGATACTCTTCTTCTGTCACGGTCCGATTTAATTCTTCGATCTTATTTACTTGCGGTATCGGGGTGTACTGATTCATGATGCTTAAGTAAATATGATCTTGGTAGGTTTGATATAGATAATGAATGACCTTTTTCGCATTTTCTATTTGCTTTGGTAGAAGCAAATGTCTTACGATGACGCCTTTCTTTAGTAGACCATCTTGAAAGATAGGATCTCCTACCTGACGGTACATCTCCTTGATCGCTTCTTTCGCAATCGCACGGTAATGAGGCGCTTTCGAGTACTTGATTGCGAGATCATCATCCATATATTTAAAATCAGGTAAATAGATGTCAATGAGACCATCTAATGTTCTTAACGTTTCCACCCGTTCGTAACCACTTGTATTATAGACGATAGGAATACGAAGACCTTTCGCCTTGGCCGCCTTGAGGGCAGGGATTACGAAAGGCAAGTAGTGAGTTGCGGTCACGAGATTGATGTTATGGGCACCTTTTTGTTGGAGTTCTAAAAAAATGTCTGTAAGATCCTCTGGTTCCAAGTCTAATCCGACATTCTCGTTACTGATCGTATTGTTTTGACAGTAAATACACCTCAATGGACAACAGGAGAAAAAGACCGTCCCCGATCCATTCGTACCCGAGATACAAGGTTCCTCCCATAGGTGTAGTGAGTAATTGCCAATTCTTATCTTTTTCCCTGCACCACAGAAACCCGTTTCGCCATTTTCACGATCAACTTTGCACATTTTAGGGCAAAGCGTACAACAACTTAGATTCATAGTATCACCAATGATAAGTATAACATATTGTAAAAAGGTAGGACGAAATGGATTAGAATAAGGTATAATAAGAAACGAGACGGGTGAAAATATGAAAAAGAAACGAAGAATGCGCACTTGGGTCTATATCGTGATCATAGTTGTGTTGTTAGGGATTGCGTCTTTTTGTGGAATCAAAATATATGGCTGGCACCGTGACAATCAAAAAATTGGGGCTGTTGTCGATGAAATTAACGAAATTAGCAACGTGGAACAAATCGACGAGGAAGGGGAGTTAGTAAACCCTCCCGAAAACCTCGAAAGTGATTACTGGAAATATGTAAAACTTCCTTTTGAGTCCGTTGATTTTACGGAGTTACTTAAGACGAATGCGGATACGGTCGCTTTCATTCATGTATCGGGAACGAACGTCAATTATCCCATTGTCCAAGCAAGTGACAACGATTATTATTTAACGCATGCGTTTGATAAAACAAAAAATGAAGCTGGCTGGGTTTTCATGGATTACCGCAATCAAAACTTTCAAGATGCAAATACGATCATCTATGGACATGGAAGACTAGATAGTACCGTTTTTGGCAGTCTTAAAAATACACTTTCGACAAAGTGGCAAAACAATTCCGATAACTATGTGATCTATGTGTCGACCCCTACGAGAAACTATCTCTATCAGATTTTTTCTATCTACACCGTGGAGGCAGAAGAATACTATATTCGCCCTAACTTTGCGAACGATGATGTTTATCAAACGTGGATCGATACGATGAAAAGGCGTAATATCGCACCAGTCGATGTAGAAGTGAGTACCGCCGATCGCATCTTGACGTTGTCTACTTGTAAGAACAATTCGGGAGAACGAATTGTCGTTCAGGCAAAATTGTTAAAGCAACAGTTACGAGATGCTTAAAAACTGTAAACTGTGGGCGAAATTTTCAATTTTTTTGCATAAAAAAGCGTCAAGTGTTATAATTTGAATTGTGGAGAAATTCACTGGAACCTGTATTTGACTATTATCCTTTTCAAAATAATGATTCGATAAAAAGTTAGATGTCTAAGGTCCAATCATTGGTTAAGGAGGGATAACATGCCAGAATACAAAGATGAAACACTTACTTGTAAAGATTGTGGGCAAGAGTTCGTATTCACTGCTGGAGAACAGGCTTTCTATGCGGAAAAGGGTTTTGCAAACAAACCTGTAAGATGCAAAGAATGCCGTGAAAAGAGAAAAGCAGAGAGAGCAAACTTTACAAATCAGAATCATGCTGAATAAGGTACCTAGCAAGGTATCCTTTTTCTTCTCATGTTTACATCTTTTTTCGAATAGTCTATAATATAGGTACAAAAGGAGTAAAGAGAAGATGAAGTATTACTGTCTTGGAATCAAAGGATCTGGAATGTCTACACTTGCTCAAATTCTAAAAGATTTAGGAAATGACGTTTTGGGTTACGATGATGTCAAGGAATATAAATATACCCAGCCTGGATTAGAGGCCCGACAGATTCCGATTTATTACGATCACCAACATAAGATAGATCCCGACACGATTGTCACTTGGTCGAAAGCTTTACCCGATGCACATCCTGAACTAAAGAGAATGAGAGAAGCTGGACTTACGTTAAAAAAATATAACGAAATTATGGGGGATCTTACCTCGCAACATAGAAGTATCTGCGTATCAGGAACGCATGGCAAGACGACGACTTCGATGATGTTAACACAAGTATTAGAAAAACTTGGTTGCAACTACTTCGTTGGTGATGGTAGCGGCTATGCAGATCCGAAGAACAAACTCTTCGTCGTTGAGTCCGATGAATTTAATCGTCATTTTCTAGCATATCATCCATCGATTGCCATTATTACGAATATCGAATTAGAACATACGGAGTGCTACCGCGATTTAGAGGATATCAAAGAAACTTTCCAAACGTTTGCCAATCGGGCGACGGACTGTATCATTGCTTGTGGGGATAATGAAAATATTAGAGCGCTTACATTAGAGCGTCCTGTGATCTATTATGGGACGAAAGAGGGATTAGATTTTACGGCGAAAAACATCGAGTTAGGAGAAGAGGGAAGTTCTTTCGATGCCTATCGGAAAGAGGAATACTATGGTCACTTTGTCATTCCCCTTTATGGAAGACATATGGTTTTAAATGCCCTTGCTACGATTGCAACAGCGGATCATCTTGGCGTATCTATGAGTGAAATCCAAAAGGCACTTGCCAAGTTTCATAATGCTCATCGACGCTTTGAAGAAACGCCGGTGAAAGACAACATCGTGATCGATGATTATGCGCATCATCCAACCGAAATTACAGCAACGATCGAGGCGGTAAGACAGAAATATCCAGATCGTTTGTTAGTCGCTGTCTTCAAACCAAATACGTATTCTAGAACAGCGGCTTTTGCCGATGCCTTTGCAGAAAGTCTATCCAAGGCCGATGTTGCCTATGTTACGGAAATTGAGTGTAACCGGGAAACACAGGAAGACTACCCCGGGGTATCTTCTCGGTTGATTTTATCAAAGATGAAAGAAGGACATCCATTTGACCAAGAAGAACTATTAAGTTATCATCATGCTGTGATCGTCTTCTTAAGTTGTGCTTCTGTCACAAACGAAAAGACATATTATCTTACCCATTATGAGAGCAAATAGCTCTTTTTCTTTTACACAATTTCCCATAAAGCAACAAAAATTATTCGAAAATAGGACTCTATACTGGAAGTGTAGAAAGGAAGTGATAACGAACTAGAAAACGAAGCCAAGACACCATGCGACCAAAGCAGAATATCATTTCAATTGATAGAAAAGAACACAGGAACATGCTATACTACTAGTAGGTGAAAAGAATGTACACGATTTGTTTTGTAGAAGATGAAAAAGATCTCACATCCGTCGTAAGGACGTATTTAGAGCATGCTGGTTATAAGGTGGTAAGTTTCACGAAAGGAAGCGATGCCATTTCTTATATCGGAAATCCAGTTGATCTTTGGATCCTTGATATCATGTTGGAAGACGATATCAGTGGTTACGACGTCATCAAAGAAATTAGAAAAAAAGATGAATTAGTACCCGTGATTTTTACGTCAGCGCGAGATCAGGATTTAGATCGCATTATCGGATTAGAGTTAGGAAGTGATGATTATTTAACGAAACCCTATTCCAGTAAGGAACTAGTGCTTAGGGTGGGAAGAATTCTAAAGCGTACTTACGAAAATAGACAAGGAA
>CAZJUW010000062.1:4603-5720 GCA_964549325.1 uncultured Muribaculaceae bacterium | reverse complement strand
AGCAAGGGACTGAAAATCCCTGTGTCGCTGGTTCGATTCCCGCTGGAGCCACCATTTATAGCTTAAAGCCTTTCAATCAGGGCTTTTTTAATACCAAAATTGTTTCAAACACACTTTTTATAAATTGTTTAACATAAGTGAAAGTGATGAGGGGGTACTATGCTTAGACTAGAGGAGTTATTGGACATAAAAGTTCCATATCGTTATCATTTGCGCTTTCCAAAAGAGTATACGTTTGGATTAGAATTAGAGTTTGAAGGTTTGGTAGACGAAAGGCAAGCGACACTACTACAGCTTGATTTTGATGAGCATTTAGCACCTAAGAATTGGCATGCTGGAACGGACAGTTCTTTAGTGGATGGAATTGAATGGCAATCGCCTCCACTTACGTTTGATCAAAAAGACGCTTGGGTTCAAGTGAAAACAGCGTATGATATTTTGGATCAACGTAATCTAAAGGTTAGCAAGCGGTGTGCTGGGCATATTCACTTAGGAGCACACATATTGAAAGAAAATAAACTGGCCTGTCGGAATATGCTCATGCTTTGGGCGGTCTATGAAGAAGAAATCTTGCGGTTTTTCGCCGGTGACTATCAGGCGTTAAGCCAACACTTGTACGATCGTGCCAGACAATGTCGCGATGAGATTAAGCAGATTTTGGATCTTGATACAAAGGTGCCGTTTGTACATGCTGCTGATTTATTATGGGAGTTCTATCATACGAAAGAAAAGGCGATCGATTTTGGACATGTAACAGGGGAAGATCAAGAAATTGGTAATACGATCGAATTTCGGGCGATCAATGGGACAGAAGATCCTGTCATTGCTCAGAATAATTTAAATTTTATATTTCATCTGTGTTCTTATGCCTTGTGTAAAGACTTTGATATCGAAAGGGTAAATACTAGCTTCCAAGCGTTAGAGCGGGTAGCACAGTATTCTCATTATCCATTGCCAAAGATTCATCTTAAAAAGGCTGAGGAGCTTGCCATTATGTTATTTCCACAAGAAGAAGATCGTTTTTATTTTTTAAGACAGTATGTAAAAGATGGCAAAGAAGAAAGTGCATATCAAAAAGTAAAGTGTTTTACAAAGTAAAAGATGGGTCTCTTTTTTG
>CAZJUW010000062.1:0-4503 GCA_964549325.1 uncultured Muribaculaceae bacterium | reverse complement strand
GTGTCGAGGTTGTCTACTCGACAAGATCATATGAAAGCATTAGTACATGTTGGAATCATTATGGATGGGAACGGAAGATGGGCAAAGAAACGTGGTATGCCAAGGAAATTTGGTCATAAGATGGGATCAGAAAATCTGCGAAAACTCAGTTTCTATATTTTTGATCAAGGTATCAAGGTATTATCTGTCTTTTGCTTTTCTACGGAAAATTTTTCACGGCCACAGGAGGAAGTTGACTACTTAATGAATCTTTTTGTGGAGAAATTTCATACAGAATTTGAAGAATATCGAAAAGCCAATATCAAGGTCACTTTTAGTGGCCGAAGAACAGGGTTACGCCGTGATGTGTTAGAGGCAATGGAGGAGATCGAACATGCGACGAAGGAAAATACGCGAGCAATTTTGAATCTGTGTCTTAATTATGGTTCGCAGTATGAAATCGTTGATGCGATGAAGAAAATCATCGAAGATCGTGTCAATCTCGATGATGTGACTCCGGAAGTGTTCTCTCATTATCTTTATCAGGATTTGCCACCGCTTGACCTTTTGATCAGGACAAGTGGCGAACAACGGTTGAGCAATTTTATGTTGTATCAGGCAAGCTATGCAGAACTTTACTTTCCTAAGGTCGACTTTCCAGATTTTAATGCCAAGCAGTTTGACTTAGCGGTAGAAGTATACAAGGGTAGAGATCGTCGTTTCGGAGGAATCAACAAAGAAGAAAAATAATCGAATTTGGGCTCATTCTTTCATTTCAAGAATATATTACTTATGAGAATAGGAGTGAAGTATGTGAAGAATGAGTCCTTTGATTGTGTGAAGTCCTGTCTGGGTACGAATGGTCTTTATGCCGTTCATCCTACTGGCGTTGGGGTTTATGGAAAAGAGTTTCAAGTCCTTTTTCCGCCACAACATCAGGATGTTCAACCCGGTATGGAGTATTTGATGTGTCCGCGTCCCATCTTTGATAATCCAAATTATAAAGCTTCTGGAAAGTTAGTGGGAAAAGTTGCCTTGATTACAGGAGGAGATTCTGGAATAGGTAGAAGTGTTGCCGTTCATTTTGCGAAGGAGGGTGCCAAAGTCGTCGTCGCTTATTGGAATGAACATCGCGATGCGGAGGAAACGAAACATTATATCGAATCTCTTGGTGGTGTTTGCTGTCTTGCTGCGGGTGATGTCAAGAATCCACAATTCTGTGAAAATCTCGTCAAAGAAACAATGAAGCAATTTGGAAAGCTCGATATTTTAGTGAACAATGCAGGTGTGCAATATCAACAGAAGAGCCTTACGGATATTTCGAATGAACAATTTGATTTCACGATGAAGACGAATCTTTATGCTATGTTTTATTTGACGAAGGCTGCTTTAAAATGTATGAAACCTGGTTCTTCCATTATCAACACAACTTCAATTACGACCTTTGTCGGGGAACCAGAATTGATCGATTATGTGACGAGTAAAGGGGCGATCGTTGGTTTTACGAGGAGTTTAGCGACAAATTTAGCAAAGCAAAGAATTCGGGTGAATGCGGTTGCGCCAGGCGTGTTTTGGACACCACTACAACCAGCTTGTTGGGAACCTTGTAAGATACCGACGCTAGGTGCAGAGGCCGCCATGGGTAGAGCTGCACAGCCATATGAGATTGCTCCTATCTTCGTTTATTTGGCAAGCGATGATGCAAGTTATACGACCGGTCAAGTATTTCATGTCAATGGTGGACAGTACAAAGGATAGAGAGATCTATTCTTTTTCTCATACTTTTCTCTTCTGTGGTTAGAATATAAGTGACAGAAATTTGACATTCATTTTGTAAGAAGTATTTCGATAAAGTAAAGTTTGTGTTATTCTGAAAGTAAAGAGGAGTGATAAGATGAAGAAGCATATCAAAAAAGTGGCCATGATATTTGGAATTGCACTTTTTGTCTTTTTAGCAACAATTCCAGTCAATCAAGCTGAGGGAGATGGACAGTATTTAAGTGATTTCTTAAATATCACTAGAAGTGCCATCGTAAGTGAATTGACGCAGAATGCTTCTGGTTATAAAGCTACCCAATATGAACCTGGGCCTTGGGCCTCTCCTAGTCAAGATACTTCTTATAATGGTTCCGCAGGGATGAACTGTGGCGGCTTTGTCGCTTATGCGATTGCCAAAGTGAAGTATGGAACTCAAGGCTCTACTTCTATTCCCCAACTGGATAGTATATTTACCTCTACGTTAACGAGCGTCTATAATTGGAGTAATTATGGATATTCCAAGTCTTGTATTTCTTGTGCTGCCAGCAACTGGTATAATCTGATTAAGACCATTGGGGTAGAAAATCGGACTTATTATGTTTATGATAGCAAAGAAGAGATGTTGGCCGCTGGTAAAGCAGAGAAAGGTGATATCCTTTATTTCCATGAGGGGGATCCACTTCTCGGTGAATTAGCATCGGATGAAGACAATCATATGGGGTTCTTCTGGGGCGATACTTCCAGTGAAGATTTATGGTGGGAATCTCGGCCTAGTAGTGGAAATAGGATTGCTGCGATAACACCAAAAACAGGTGGCGTGCTGTACTTAATTAAATTAGATCATGTTGATATTACAGTGCATAAAGTAGACGACGATGGGAACTCATTAAGTGGTGTACAATTTAGATTGTGCGTTCCAGGAACAGATGAGGCTGCCACAGATAATCATGGCTGGTCATATGGCACGAATAAAACGGATTCCGATGGAAACATATACTATGAGAATATTCCTATTGGTACCTATGAATTAGTTGAATTAGAGACTCTTGATGGCTATGAAGCTTTTGAAGGTGGACGTATTACGATCAAAGTTACTGCAAGTGGCGTTGAGATATCAGATGAAAATGGCAATAGTGTTCCATATTCGAATAACATACTTACCATAACGAATAAGAAAACGGAAACTTCAGTGACTCCGACACCTAAGAAATTGACGGTTACGATCAGTAAGAAAGACTTAACGAATCAAGAAGAACTACCTGGTGCAAAGATTGAAATTCGTGATGAAAACGGAGATCTTGCCAAAGATAGTGAAACGAGCAAAGAGCTTTCGTTCGTATCACAAGAAGAACCGACGACATTTTATTTAGCAGCTGGTAAGTATACCTTGAAAGAAACGGCTGTACCAAGTGCTACTAAGACTTGTCTTGATAATTTGCAAGAGAATGAAGAAAAAGAAAGTTGTAATTATCAATTAGTAGAAAATGCGTTACAGTTTCAACTATTGACAGATGGTACCATCAAAGTTCTCAGTGAAGATAATGAGTACTATAAGATCGATGGTTCTACGATTACGATTTATAATGATCGCGATAGTGTCTTAAAGGTTCCTGATACAGGCGCAAGTCGGATGTTATTCATGATTACGATGGGGCTGCTTGCCATTGGCAGTGGTAGTTACTTAGTTTATCAAGATGTCAAGCGTAAGACTGCACATTAGAGAAAGCAAAACGTTTTCTCTTTTTTATCGAAAGAAAAGATGCTATGCTAAAAGAGTAGAGGAGGATATATGTTAGAAGGAAAAGTAGCTATTGTTACGGGTGGTACGCGTGGGATTGGTTTTGCTACCGTAAAGAAGTTTTTAGAGAATGGAGCCAGTGTGATCTTATGTGGCTCTAGAAAGGAAACTGTTTCAGATGCCCTTGCGAAATTGAGTGAGTATCAAGATCGTGTGAGTGGAATCTATCCTAATTTAAGTAATCTTACTGAGGTGGAAGATGCGTTTCGCAAGATCAAAGAAACTTATGGTAAGATTGACGTGTTAGTCAATAATGCAGGAATCAGTGCAAGAGAAAGCCTATATAGTTATAAAGAAGAAGATTTCAAGAAAATTATGGATCTGAATGTAAATGCTGTCTTCGTATGTTCAAAAGCTGTCGCACCAATTATGCAAAAGCAGGGAAGTGGTGTTATTTTGAATACGAGTTCTATGGTGAGTATTTATGGACAGCCATCTGGTTGTGGTTATCCAGCCTCTAAATTCGCTGTCAATGGTCTTACGAAGTCACTTGCTAGGGAACTTGGAAAAGATGGAATTCGTGTCAATGCCGTTGCTCCCGGAATCATTTCGACAGATATGATGCGAGATGTTCCAGAAGAAATGATTAAGCCTTTGATTGCGACGATTCCGCTGGGAAGAATTGGCGAACCGGAGGATGTTGCGAACGCCTTCTTGTTCTTAGCGAGTGATCTAGCGTCATACGTCACAGGGGAAATTCTTTCGGTGGATGGAGCGACGAGGAGTTAAAATGGATAAGAAAGTATTGCGAAATTTATCTTATGGTGTCTATGTTGTTTCAGCCTTAGATGAAGATAGACCCGTCGGATGTATTGCGAATAGCGTGATGCAGATTACGTCAGATCCAGCAATGGTCGCTATCTCTTTGAATCATGATAACTATACTTGCGAGTGTATTCAGAAAACGGGTAAGTTTGCAGTTTCTATCTTAAAAGAGACGGTAGATCCTTCTTTGATTGGAACCTTTG
>CAZJUW010000061.1:0-5744 GCA_964549325.1 uncultured Muribaculaceae bacterium | reverse complement strand
GCCTAATTTCAACAAAAATTAAACTTTTTTCGTTTTTAAACTACAAAACTCGGGTGTCGATGGAAAGCAACTTGTCAAGGTCGTTGCTTGGTATGACAATGAAATGGGGTATTCAACGCAGATGGTCAGGACAGCAAAATACTGGATGAAGCTCGGAAAGTAATCACTTTCCTTTTTCGTTGGGAGCCTTTCAACATTGAAAGATTTGAAAGAGGGAAGTATGATATAATAAATAAAGAAACAGAAGGTGAAAAAAGATGAAAACGATTCGTGATTTCGATTTATCTGATAAAAAGGTACTCATTCGTTGTGACTTCAATGTACCGATCAAAGAGGGAAAGATCATCGATGATACCAGGATCGTTGCCAGTTTAGAGACAATTCGCTATGCCTTAGAGAAAGGCGCAAAAGTAATTTTGTTTTCGCATTTAGGAAGAGTGAAAGACAAGGCAGATCTTGCCAAGAATGATCTAAAGCCCGTTGCTGTTCGACTATCGGAACTTTTAAATCAGGATGTGGTGTTCGTTCCTGTGACGCGTGGAAAAAAGTTAGAGGATGCCATTCGGACCATGAAACAAGGTGAAGTCATCCTCGTTCAAAATACGCGCTATGAAGATTTGGATGGCAAAAAGGAAAGTGGGAACAATGAAGAGTTAGGAATGTATTGGGCACATCTTGGAGATCTTTTCATCAATGACGCTTTTGGAACCGCACACAGAGCTCATGCTTCCAATGTAGGAATCTCTCGTCATTTACCGTCAGGAATTGGTTTCTTGATTGAAAAAGAGTTAACCAAACTGGATCTCGTGAAACATCCAGACCATCCCTTTACGGTGATCTTAGGTGGTTCGAAAGTAAGTGATAAGATTGGGATCATCTCATCACTTGTCAAACAGGCAGATCATATTTTGATTGGTGGTGGAATGGCCTTTACCTTTTTAAAAGAGGAAGGTTATGAGATTGGATCCTCTCTTTTCGATCAAGATAGTTTGTCATTTTGCCATGAGATGTTACAAGAATATCCTAGCAAGATCATTCTACCGATTGATGTCGTGGTCAGTAGTTCGATAGAAGAGGAAGAAAGCGCTAAGGAAGTTTCGATCAACGAAATTCCAAGTGACCAAATAGGGCTTGACATCGGACCAGAGACAGTTCAATTATTTTACCGTTACATGGCAGAAAGCAAAACCGTTCTTTGGAACGGTCCACTTGGCGTCTATGAGGTCAACAGATTTAGTAGAGGTACAGATGAAGTTTTAAAACAGTTGGTAAATCTTCCCGTTAAGAGCGTCTTAGCGGGAGGTGACATCTTGGCAGCAGCGACGAAACTAGGTGTGAAAGATCAAGTAACGCATGCTGCAACAGGCGGTGGAGCAACCTTAGAATACCTAGAAGGGAAGACTCTTCCGGGCATTCAAGCGATCGAAGACCAAATGTAAGAAAACCATACAAGAAGGGAGCACTTATCATGAAGAAGTTAAAACACAACGCGATTATTTTAGTACTGCTTTCTTTTGTGGTCATTTACTTCGTCTTGAAAGATAACTTCCAAGAGATCGTCAAAACGCTTTTGAAACTAAACCCACTTTGGTTGATTGTGGCAATACTCTCGATGGTAATTTATCTTCTATTAAAGTCATGGGTGCTTTCCATGACGGCCAATGGGAAAGAACCTACTTATTCTTTCAAACGATCTTGGAAACACAACTTAACTACACAGTTCTTTAATGGCATAACACCTTTCTCTACCGGCGGACAACCGATGGAAGTCTATATGCTTCACAAACATGGAAAAGTTCCCTACGCCAAAGCGGCGAATATCATCATGCAGACCTTTATCTTTTATCAGACGGCACTGGTTCTCTTCGGATTACTCGCGGTAGGGATCAACCTTAGTTGTCACTTATTCGATCATAGTCGTCTCTTAAATCGTTTGATTCTATTAGGATTTTTTATCAATACCATCGTAGCTGTTTTTCTGTTCTTAATTATGTTTACAAAAAGATCAACGAAATGGATCCTGGAAAAAGGTGTTCATTTTTTGGCGAAGATTCATATTGTGAAAGATGAGGACAAGACGAAAGAAAAATGGGATATAAGATTAGTAGAGTTTCACGAATGTGCAGAAGAACTAAAGAAACACCCATCATTATTTCTGAAAGGAACACTTTTGCAATTTCTTAGTCTGGCATTCCTCTATATCATTCCATATTTCATCATGTTTGCCATGGGAGACTTTTCTAGTATGACAGCAATAGATGCCATCGTTGCTTCAGCCTATGTTCTCATCATCGGTTCTTTTGTCCCTATTCCAGGTGCAACTGGTGGAATTGAGTATGGTTTTTTATCTTTCTTTGGGGTTTTCCTATCAGGAAGTGTTCTTTCAGCGATGATGCTTATCTGGCGTACGATTACCTATTATTTACCTATGATCTTAGGTGCCATTCAATTTAGTTTTGATCAAGGAGATGATTAGATGAGAATAGGACTATTTACTGATACATATCCACCTTATATCAATGGCGTTTCTACAAGTGTATACGTTCTCAAACGAGCACTAGAGAAACAGGGTCACCAGGTCTATGTTGTAACTGTCAACAACAATGCAAAACACTATGAGATTGAGGAAAATGGACATGTGATTCGAGTTCCTGCGATTCCAACGGGGATTTATGATTATCGCCTAGGGAGTGTATATCCTGTGAAGGTGGTCAATACGATTCGAAAATGGCATTTAGATGTCATTCATTCTCATACCGAGTTTAGTATGGGAATCTTTGCAAGATTCCTAGCCAAGCAGTTCCATATTCCTCTTGTGCATACATATCATACAATGTATGAAGACTATGTACACTACATCACGCGTGGTTACTTCAATAAATCGAGTAAGAAGATCGTCGAATACCTAACCATGTTTTACTGTGACAAAACAGCAGAGGAATTGATCGTTCCAACGCAGAAAACGTACGACTTGTTCAGGCAGAAATACCATTTTGATAAGAATATCAACATCATTCCGACGGGGTTAGAAGTAGAGAAGTTCTATCGGAAAAATGTAAATCAAACTCGTGTGAAAGAGTTAAAACGGCGTTATGAACTGCTAAAGGACGATTTCGTCATGATTTTTGTGGGACGTCTTGCCCAAGAGAAAAATGTAGAATTTCTTTTAGATGTTATGAAAGATCTGAAGAAGAAATATGCAAACATCAAATTATTGATCGTCGGCAGTGGCCCAGATCGAGAGAAGTATGAGGCCATCGTTGAGCGAGCAAAGTTAAAAGATACAGTAGTGTTCACTGGCAAAGTTGCATACGAAGATATGCCTCTATATTATCAGCTTGCGGATCTCTTCTTAACTGCATCCACTTCAGAGACACAAGGACTCACGGTCGTCGAGGCCATGGCAGGAGGCTTGGTACCTGTCTGTATCGATGATGAAGCCTTCCATTTAGTCGTGGTTGATGAATTAAATGGTGTCTTTTTTAAGAATAAAAAAGAATGTCGTAGTAGAATTGTCGAACTCTACGAGAATGATACCTTACGGAAGAAGTATGCGCATCAAGCCTGGATTAGTGCGGAGCGTTGTAGTTCTAAGTATTATGCAGAAGGGGCACTCGAAGTTTATCGCCGTGCTATTGGAGAAAGCGATGCACAGTTCGGATTACTTTACCGTCTATTTCATCGCAAGAAAGGAGCGAAGAAAGATGTTAATCATTCTCAATCATAAAATGAATTTAACAAGAAAAGAGGCTGTACAGTATGCAGAAGAGATGCAAAATCTTCTTTTGAAAGAGGATCAACTCGTCATTTGCCCAAGTTATACGAACCTTGCTTACTTTCAACCAGTCGGCTATGCATTGGGTTCTCAAGATGTGAGTGGCTATCCAAATGGCGCTCATACAGGGAACATTTCTGCTTCCCAGTTGGCTTCTTTTGATGTTACCTATACCATCGTAGGACACAGTGAGCGAAGAATCAATGAACAAGAAAGCGATCATCTCATTCATCTAAAGATGGAAGAACTGTTAGGACATGGCATTACCCCTGTTTTATGTGTCGGTGAGACAGAGGTTGAAAAAGAAAATGGTGAGACATTATTTAAAGTAATGCGCCAAATCGAAGAAGCACTACGGGGATTTCAGCGGGAAGACATCAGTAAAATTGTCATTGCCTATGAACCCATATGGGCGATTGGCTCTGGTAGGGTTCCACAATTAGAACAGATTGATCATGTCGTCAAAAAGATCAAAGAACAGATTGATACTACATGGCAGTTAGAAGTTCCAATTCTCTATGGTGGAAGCATCAATCAAAGTAATATTGAAAGCTTGCGAACGATCAGTAGTTTATCTGGCTTTCTCATTGGGGGATTTGGATTGGATACTACTAAGATCCGTTCCGCGTTGAAGTGAGTTAGGGAGTTTTTAAGAACTTCTTTTTTTTCGACAAAAGTAGTGATTTTTTGCTCTAGGTTTTTGGAGAATATTGTTATATAATGAGAATGCACGGCAGTAGGAAAGGAGAAAATATGAAAAATATCAGAATACTAATGATCGACGATAATGTCGAGTTAGTAAAGATGGTGAAGGAGTATTTTAAAAGCCATGCTAGTATCGATGTAACAATGGAGGCATACGATGGAGTAAAGGGAACGGATCTCATGATGAATCATCAAAGTGAGTACGATGTCGTTTTACTAGATCTCATCATGCCGAAGAAAGATGGAATTTCCATCTTGGAGGAGTTAAAGAATACGGAGTACGATAAAAAGATCATCGTCTTAACTTCGTATAACGCTCCCGATATGATCAGAAAAGTTTCGGAATTAGGAGTTCACTATTTCATTTTAAAGCCGTTTGAACTATCAGAGTTAGAAAAGCGTGTCTTAGAGTGTGCGGATGATCCAGGCCGTAGTGTGACGAAATCCTTAGATCTATATCGGAATAATTTACAAGTATCGATTACGAAAATCTTACACGAACTAGGTGTTCCTTCTCATATCAAAGGATATCAATATATCCGTGAAGGAATCTCCGTTATTTATGAGCGGCCAGAAGTAGTAGGTGGAATTACCAAGGAATTGTATCCAGATATTGCCAGTAAATTCAATACCACTGTATCTCGAGTCGAGCGTGCCATTCGTCATGCCATTGAGGTCAGTTGGAATCGTGGGAATTGGCAACTCATGGAAGAGATCTTTGGACACAGTGTCGATATTGACAAGGCCAAGCCTACCAATTCTGAGTTCATCGTGACCGTTGCCGATCAGTTGCGACTAGAGTTCAATCAATTAGCAGTAAAACAATAAAGGCGTGCTAGATAGTCGTCTTTTTTTTGACAAAAAGATTGCATTCTCTTCAAAAAGGAATTATACTAAAAGTGTAAAATATGAGAGGAGGGATCAATTTATGGAACGAAAAATCACGGCTTACTTTCAAAAATGGAAGAAAGACCTTTTGCGAAAGCCTCTTTTGGTCTATGGACCGAAGCAAGTAGGGAAGACTTATTCTGTATTGGACTTTGGTTATACCTCTTATAAAAATGTCGTCTATTTTAATGCGGATAACAATCGCGAACTGTTGAGTATTTTTAAGGAAAAATTGGTTGATAAGATCATCATGAAATTATCTGTTTTAGCGGGCGAAACGATCTTCAAGAGTGATACTTTAATCGTATTAGATAATGTAAATGAACTTGAAATTGTCAAAGGGGTAAAGCTGTTTGGCTCCGAAAAGAGTGACTAT
>CAZJUW010000060.1:0-5809 GCA_964549325.1 uncultured Muribaculaceae bacterium | reverse complement strand
TCGAACTCTTCATCGGCTGTCAACAGGTTAATACGACCGATTTCTTTTAAATACATGCGAACTGGATCGTTGATCTTGATGTCTTTTGACATCGTCAAGTCTTCGACGTTAATTGCCTCTACCGGTTCGGCACTCGATGAGTCATCATCATCGCCTTCTTCTTCCGTTACGATGTCGATACTGCGTTCTACAAACGTATTGTATAAATCATCTAACGTATCGCTATCGATATCGAGACCTTTTAGTTCATCAGCAATTTGTTCATAAGTGATGAACCCATTCTTCTCACCTAATTTAACTAGTTTTTCTTTTCTTGCTTCAAATGTCTTAATCTCTTCGATCATTTCGTTTCCACTCCCATTCGTAACTTTCGCATATAGTCCCCGATTTTCGCTTGTTCCAAAGGATCCACTTCTTTTTCCATCATCTTTCGTAGTCTTTCTAATTCTAGACTCTTTCCATATTCTCGGATCACACTAAGGTAGTCGGCAATCGCTTCCGTCGTTACGTTATCACTAAAGTTCATCGCTAAGATGTGATCTAATAACTGCTTCAGGGGATCTTTCTCTCTCAGATAGGTGTACAAGTCCGCAATCGTGATGTCACCGTTTTTACGATAGTAATAGGAAATCTCATTTGCCAAAAGACGGTATTCTTCCCTCGGTAAGAGGACATGTGAGTTTTCATAGGTAGCAATCACTTTGGGATCGATGATCATATAGTAAAGGATCGCTAACATCGCTTTTTCATATTTATTCGTCTTCTTAATAATGGCATGATGTGTGACATTGACCGGTTTTTGGGTCGCTTCTTTTCGATTCTCCTGAAGTCTTTTTTCTAGGGTATTATAACCGATATCGAATTCTTTTGCAAGTTTTTTTAAGATCAATTCAATGCGAATTTCATCGGTAAGTTTCGCTGCTTCCTGGATCACTTCGTCGATATAATGGGCTTTTTCTTCGTCACTTGCCAGATTGACGCCCTGTTTTAAAATGTTGATCTTATAATCACTAAATGGCATGGCGGAATCAACAAGTCCCTGAAACCGTTCTTTCCCATAGGTTAAGATGAACGTGTCTGGATCATAATCATCGGTAAGTGCGATCACTTTCGGTTCGATTCCTAACTCTTGGAAGTGATTTCCATTAAGAAGAGTTGCCTTTCGTCCAGCATCGTCTCCATCAAAGCAGAGAATAATTTCGTTCGATAAACGCTTAATGAGATTCGCTTGATCTTTCGTAAGAGCCGTTCCCATCAAGGCGACTGTGTTTCGAATCCCGATCGTCGAAGCTCTGATCACGTCCATGAACCCTTCCATGACGATCACTTGTTTCTTGATACGAGCTTCTTCCTTCGCAACGTGATAGTGATATAAGGTAAGTCCTTTCTTAAAGATCGGTGTCTCTTTGGTATTGACGTATTTGCTTTGATGACTCGTATGATAAATTCGCCCACTGAAGCCTACGATTTTGCCTTGAATGTCATATAGCGGAAACATCACACGATCGATAAAAACATCACTACCATCGATAGCCAACCCTAAGTCATTTAAAGTCTTTAGATCGTACTTCTTCTTGGTCAAGAGTTCTACTAGATCGTTGCGAGACGGCAGAGAAAGTCCTATTTCAAATTCTTTGATGACCTCATCCGTTATTTTTCTTTCGGCAAGATACGCCTTCGCCTCTTTTCCAAACACGGTTTTAAGATTATTTTGATAGTACTTTCGCACCAACTCATAGAGATCATAAAGTGGTTGATTTTTTACGTTCGGCGATTTCCCTTGGTAACCTTTGATCGTAATTCCAACACGTTCCGCAAGCATGCGCAAGGCTTCTTTAAAGTCAATGTGCTCATATTCCATCAAGAATTGAAAAACATTTCCCGTCGCATGACAGGCAAAACAAGTGTAAATCTGTTTCTCGCGCGATACGGACATCGAAGGATTCGTATCATCGTGAAATGGACATACTCCAAAGAAATTCTTCCCCTTTTGGACAAGTGGAATTCGCTCCCCGATGACGTCAACGATGTCTACTTTGCTACGAACTTCTTGTATGATATTACTTTCTTCCATCATCTCATCTCCCTACGAAAACCAAATTGTCGTTTCATCTAGAAAGAGCATATTCGTCTTCCAACGAATTTCTCACATGAAGCGAAACAAGGCGAGATCTTTCGCCTTCGCTTCTAACATTCCATCAAAGTCTTTCTGATCGACTTTCATCATCTCTAAAAATTTCGTAAAAGCAACTTCAGCTTTGTAATCACTGTGACTGCGAAATTCTCTTTTTCGCTTTCTCTTTGAAGAAGAAAAGTGAATTTTAAGTGGAATACTTTCTCCTCCCCAATTTGCGAAAATACGTTCTAGATACCCTTCCAGTTTTTCCCCCTTATTATTGCATAAAACGTGATGATAATCAAGTACCATCGGTAAAGACAATGTTTCACTGAAGCGAAGCACATCAACAACATCATCAGTCTTATCACAAGTCGTTTTCGTAAATGAGGAGGTGGTTTCGTTCCATTCTGCAAAAAACGTCGAAAAGATGCTTCATTTCCTCCTACACTACTTCCTACATGTAAAATGAGTGTTCCTGGTGTTGACAAAGATCAGTAAGCGTCTTATCTAAAGGCACGATTTCTTCACGGTTACTGTTCAAGACAACATATTGATCTAAAGGAAAGTCCACGCGCATGCTCGAGATTTTTAAAAGAAGAGCTAACCTCTGCCATCATTCTTGATAAGGGTGATAACCTCAGGATGCGTCGCCAAAGGAATTAAGGGCAAAGTGATCATCAAAAAAATGAACATGATTTTGAACGTTATACCAAAGGATTTGGTAAAGTGCTTCTAAGTTTTTAGCAAATGATAGGATCTAGTTTATGAAAAGAAGTCTCCCTAGGAAACTTCTGATAATTCGTATAGGGAAAGTCGATGACGGAGTGAGAGGAATCGTCAATGATGAGAAACGTAACCAAAGTGCACTTTCATCATCTCACCATTTTTAGTATGAACAAGATGTAAGAAAACATGTATCGTTATCTTCTAGGCTGTCGCAATTTCCTTCTTATCTTTGGAAGTTCTAAAGATGTCTCTTGTTCTTCTGGTACTTTTCCTAAGAGTAAATCTTCCGTCATAAGAGTTGAGCTTAATAGGTGGTCGATCTTTTCATCACAAGTACGAAATGCTTCCATAAATACTTCCTTGCGCTGTATCACTGTCTCTTGATAAGCTTTTTCAAGTTTTTCTTGCTCATTTACGCTCTCCTTTAAGAGTCGCATTTGTTCCCACTCTAAAGCGGTTATGAGACGATAACACTTGGCATTACTTCTGCTTTTAAGCTTTGAAAAATTCCAGTTTGTAGCCTTTTGATATTCCTTTTCAGGTTTTCCAAATCGCTTCATCAACGTAGGAAAGTTTCCCTGATAAGCTTCATAACTTGCAATACCAAAACAGAAAGTAGCCGTTCCTAAAGCAAGATCGACAAGAGGCATGAAACTTGATAATACCAAAGGAATCGTGATCCCTAAAGCGAAAACACCAACAAAGTAATAGTTTTTGGCAGAAGCACGCTGTTTTTTCATGTCTTCCAATAATTCTTTTTTCTTCTCCGCTAATTGTGACTGTTTCAGGCGAAGGTCTACTGTTCTTTCTATCATACTTACCCGGCGATCAATATAAGCATCTCGAAAAATGACGGCATCTTTCCGTTCATTTTCTTCAATTCTCTTTCGTTTTTCGATCAATTCGTGTAGATTTTCCATCGTTTTCTACTCACTTGTCTAAATCATCGAGCGACGGGTAAACACATCGACATCTTTACTTGCATATACCTCAACTTTTCCTTCTGATACGATCTTAAAGAAGCCTAAGCCACTTACGACGAGATCGGTACGATAGCCAAAGGAAATTTCGCGCTTTGACAAATTTTTTAATTCTTCGTGATAATCACCGCGAAACAGGCGTTTTACTTTTAAATCATTCGATAGATATAACGTAAAGCTGTTACGTTCTCCCTCGACATAGTCGACGCGAAGAAAGTCTTCGACGAGTAATGCTTGTCCTTTAAATAATTGATAAGTCTTCGGCTTAATCTCTTTTCTAGGGCTCACTTTTTTTAAGAAACTTGGATCAATATAATTGATGATACTTCCCTTCTCGACTAAACCTGGCGTATCAATAAATGTAAGGTGTTCGGAAAAAACGATTTCAATCTTGTTTAAGGTTGTCGATGGCAATGGCGAAATCGTAAGTTCCTGTGGATGATCGGATCCATTCTTAAGGAGTTGATTGATCAAGGTACTCTTTCCAGCATTCGTATGTCCAACGACGTAAACATTCTTGCTTGTTTGATACTGTTTCACTTCTTTTAATAAGTGATCAATATTGTAGTTATTATGAGCGCTGATGACGACGATGCTTTCAAACTTGAGTCCAAGTGTCTTGATATATTCGATCAACTTTTCATCTTTGATAGACTTCGGCAAGGCATCGCGCTTATTTAAGACGAGGAGCGAATCTCTTCTAAATCTTTTTCTAAGTTTAAAAGATCAACAAGATATAATACGAGATCCTTCGTTTCCGAAACAGACTTCAAGATCTCTAAATACTCGTCATTGGAAGTTGTCACTAGTTGATATTCTCCATAATTTTTTAGGCGAAAGCAACGTTGACATAACTCATTTTCAAGGTTTGTCGTGTATCCCTGTTGTAACATATTTTCATCTTGTAGTAAAACTCCACAACCCTTACAATACTTTTTACTCATAATAAGCTCCTTTCTTAAAATGAATCTTTTTCTTCACCCGCTTTTCTAGAAAACGGTTGATTCCTGTAATCTTGGCCTCTTTCGTTCCAAGGGGATCCACTAAAATCGTCATGATCCCAAAGGCATTTCCAGAACGAATGTCCGTCATCAGTTGATCGCCAATCATCACCATCTCGTCCTTTTTAAAATGATACTTCCTGGCAATTTTTCTTAATCCCCGAGGAAACGGTTTCAAAGCCCAAGCGATTCCTTCTATCCCCAAATCTTCTTGATAAGGCAAAAGACGTTTTTTACTGTTGTTAGAAAGGACGAAAACAGTGAAATCTTTCTTTAACTTTTCGATCCATTCCTGACTACGTTTTGGACACTTCGCCTCATCTACCAAAGCAAGTGTATTATCTAAATCAAAAACGAGACAACGAATGCCTCTTTCTTGTAACGATTCATAGGGAATTGAAAAGATATCTTTCTGATACATCGTCGGTTGATAACGCATATTCCACCACCAAGTCCTATTATAACTGAAACTATCTTAGTTCGCAACTTTATGGGTAACCATCTCGCTAGCATCACAATCATCTTTAAAAATTTTGAAATTTTTTTGACGATATAGCTCAATTTTCGTCAGCATAAAAATAGCGATTCTCTTTGTAATTTCAATATCTACTGTTTTCCATGATTCATTTTTATCTCTTATCTTGATCGACCTTTCGTATCACTTTCACTTTCGTAGGAGTATAATCTACCTAATTGTTCTGGTGTAATCGGAATTACCTTGCCACCTTTCGGATCGATTTTTTTATCACCAAAAACGATCCATATTGCATCAAGTGGCATATTTGGCATGGAAGCTTCACCATCAGTAAATATAATTTTATTTTCAACTCGCCTTGAAAAAGCACCTACTGCGATATTAAAGTCAGTACCCCCACCACCAACAAACTCCATATTCTCTATATCTTCTTCTGTTCTAATTTCGTGAAAGCCATAAAACTCTGTATCAAAACATCCAACTTTTAATTTTGTATGTTGCAATATAT
>CAZJUW010000059.1:0-5816 GCA_964549325.1 uncultured Muribaculaceae bacterium | reverse complement strand
TTCTTTATTGTAGCACATTTGTTCGCATTCTAAAAGCAAAAGAAGATTTTTGAAACGTTGTGCGGTTGTGTACCTAATTTCTTCTGATATCCATTTCTCTCCTGTAATGTTTCCATACAGGATGCCCAAAGAGCATCAATTCTTCCTTGGTCTCTTATTATACTTATTTTTGACATTTTGGAAAGACTTCTCACTATTTTTCTCATAGCCTTTTTACTTTTGGCATAGTTTGAAATAGGTACTATGAATCATATTTTGTTTTCAAGTGACACAATTCAAAAGAAAGGAAGTTGAATACTTCAGCATGAAAATCGTAGCTCGCAAGAACAATCTTTATACCTTAAATGAGTTTGAGCAAAATGCTTTAAGCAAGTCTTTCATCGATGCCGTAGGAATCGACGTGATCATGACCGTAGATGGAAGGATTGTCGTTTTTAATCCTGTCATCGACAATATTGCTTCTATTCTATCCATTCAAAATAGCACTTTTATAGAGTCTAAAAATACAGAAGTCATTCTACTAGAAGATTTTTTAAGACGCTATCAAGATGCTAACATCAAGGTATTTATCAATGTCATTTCTTATGGGGACCCAATCGTAACCAGTGAAAACGTCCAACAAATCAACGAAAGATCCAGATCTTACATTCGTCATATTACAGAAATCTTAGCTCAATTCCCTAGTATCGAAAAATATGTCTACAGTGGGAATCGTCGTCTTCTTACTTATTTAATGGAAGAAAAGCGCAACTATAAGGTAGGTGTCTATCTTTCTCAAGAAGATCTTTCCTTTTTGGATGTAGACTTCTATCTCTTTGCTACCGAAATTTTGAATATGGACATCATCATGCAGCAACTTGATATGAAAAAAGAAATTGCACTTATCATCTTGAATTGTGAGCAAATTCAGCGAATGTTCAAGTTCTTTGATGATCCAACGATTGATCAGAACTCCTCAAAACGTATTTTTAAAGATGCCTTTTTTATTACGAACTATCCGGAAATCTTTTACAGTGTCATGGCCTTCCATCTCCAATTCAAAGACAAAAATCTCCTCCTTTAGGGAACAGATTTTTTATGCTATAAAACTATTTAGACTTCATTTCGAAGAGAACATCACGTAGTTGCATGGCACGTTCGAAGTCTAAGTTTTTCGCCGCCTCTCTCATCTCTTGTTCAACGTCTTCCATCATTCGTTCTCTTTCGGCTTTGCTTACCTTTTTCTGTGGGCTTTCTTTACTAGCGACGGCATTACTGATGACTTCATGGATTTCTTTTTGGATGGTCTTTGGTACGATTCCGTGGTCTATATTATATTGATTTTGAATGTTTCTACGTCTTGCTGTTTCATCGATGGCATACTGCATGCTATCCGTAATCTGATCAGCATACATGATAACATGGCCATTGGCATTTCTTGCACAACGTCCGATCGTCTGAATCAAACTTCTGCCACTTCGTAAGAACCCTTCTTTATCAGCATCGATAATGGCGATCAGCGATACTTCAGGAATATCGATTCCTTCACGCAGTAAGTTAATTCCTACGACAGCGTCATACTTTCCTTCACGTAAGTCGTGAATGATCTGAAGTCTTTCTAAAGTTTTGACCTCAGTATGTAAGTAAGCGACATTGATATCTAATTCTTTTAGATAATTCGTAAGTTCCTCAGCCATACGAATGGTAAGCGTGGTCACAAGCGTACGTTCCTTCTTCGTAATTCGTTCTTTGATCTCACCAACTAAGTCATCGATCTGCCCTTTACTTGGACGTACTTCAACCGTTGGATCCAATAGACCAGTTGGACGAATGATCTGTTCGACATAGTTATGATGTGTCTTTTCGAGTTCATAATCACCCGGAGTCGCCGACACATAGATCGCTTGATTGATCTTCTTATCAAACTCTTCAAACTTGAGAGGACGATTATCTAGAGCACTTGGAAGACGAAAACCGTAATCTACTAAGTTTTGTTTTCTGGCACGGTCCCCATTGTACATTCCTCGAACCTGTGGCAACGTTACATGAGATTCATCTACAACTAACAGAAAATCATCGGGGAAGAAGTCCATGAGAGTCGTTGGCGTCTGTCCTTCTTCACGAAGAGCCATATGTCTTGAATAGTTTTCTACACCACGACAGAACCCCGTTTCCTCTAACATTTCGATGTCATAGTTCGTTCTTTGTTCAAGCCGTTCGGCAGGAAGTAATTTGTTCTGTGCTCGAAATTCTGCTAATCGATCTTTCAATTCCTCTTTAATTCGTTTGATGGCCTCTTTCATCTTTTCATTACTGGTTACGAAGTGACTGGCTGGAAACAGACTAACAGACTTCTTATCATTTAACACAACACCGGTTAACGTATCAATTTCACTGATCCTGTCGATTTCGTCGCCAAAGAGCTCAACACGAATCCCAGTCGTTCGTTGATAAGTCGGAATGATCTCTAAGACGTCTCCTCGCACTCGAAAGGTTCCTCGTTTGAAGTCGAAGTCATTCCGGTCATATAACATTTCCACTAATTTTGTTAACACTTTATTGCGGTCTACCGTTTCTCCAACGTTTAAAGTGAGCATGCTATTTTTGTACTCTTCAACTTCTCCGATACCATAGATACAAGAGACACTCGCAACCACGATCACATTACGGTAAGAAATCAAGCTAGAGGTCGCTGCATGGCGTAACTCATCGATCTCATCATTGATGGAAGAATCCTTTTCAATGTAAGTATCCGTACTTGGAACGTAAGCTTCCGGCTGATAATAATCATAATAACTAACGAAGTACTCTACATGATCATTTGGAAATAGTTCTTTAAATTCAGAATAGAGTTGCCCTGCTAGCGTTTTATTGTGGGCTAAAACCAAGGTTGGTTTATTTACTTCTTGAATCACATTTGCAATCGTAAAGGTTTTCCCGGTTCCAGTGGCCCCGAGTAATACTTGTTCTTTTTGTCCTTCTTTAATACCATTTACTAATTTTTCAATGGCCTGTGGTTGATCGCCACTTGGTTTATATTTTGATACTAATTCAAACATTTTTTCCTCCTTATTACGACTGCAGTTAGCTAAAACACTCTACATTACGAAACATGGATGAATCATATGAAATGATACAAGCCCATTTCCAATAATATATTTTAACACCTATTATAATACGAGACAAGGAAACAACGGGGATTCCTTTATTATTTGAAAACACACTTCTTCCTATTATTTGCCCAAAAGTTGTGCACATTAGATTGATTAGCAAAACTAAAGTTAGGAACAACTCTTCGCCAAGTCAATATAAAGTATGTTACAATGAGCTTAAGAGGTGAAAATGGTGCAATTATTGGATGGAAAAACAGTCAAAAAGGAAGGACTTGAAGAATTAAAAAGACAGATAGAATCTTTGGAACGTCCACTTGGACTTACGGTGATTCAAGTAGGGCAAGACCCCGCCAGCAACGTTTATGTAAGACAAAAAGCAAAAATGGCAGAGATGTTGGGAATGCATTTTCAACATATCAACCTTCCCGAAAGTGTTTCGCAAGAAGAACTTCTAGGAGCCGTCAAAGAGCAAAATGAGAATGATGCTGTAGATGGAATTCTTGTGCAGATGCCAATTCCTAGACATCTAGATGCAAAAAAAATTCAAAATACAATCGATTCCAATAAAGATGTCGATGGTTTAACAGATGTCAATATGGGGCGTCTCGTTCACGGGCAACCTGGCCTCGTTCCTTGTACCCCTTATGGAGTGATGGAACTGTTAAATTATTATAAAATACCTGTAGAAGGAAAAAATGTCGTGATTGTTGGAAGAAGTGATCTAGTTGGTAAACCACTTGCGGCCCTGATGACGAATGCAAATGCTACGGTTACACTTTGTCATTCGAAAACTAAAAATCTAAAGATTTTTACCCAAAATGCCGAGATCATCGTGATGGCAGTCGGAAGGCCCAAGATGTTGACTAACGAAATGGTAAAAAATGGTGCAGTCATCATCGATGTCGGGATCAATCGTCTAGAAGATGGTAGTCTTTGTGGTGATGTCGACTTTGAAACTGTTCAAGAGAAAGCTTCTTACATTACGCCAGTTCCTGGCGGAGTAGGCCCAATGACGATCTATGAACTGGCCAAAAATGTGAAAACAGCTTATCAATTCAGAAAACACAGATGATTGATCCCCTACAACTCTATATCAATTTATGGAGTTGTTTTTTATGACGCCGAAAAGAACTCACAAATGCGTGAGTTCTCTTTTTATCTAGAAGACCATTCGGATGGGAAACCAACCTTTTCCCGGACGCCATTAAACCCGTTGTTATACTCTCTTTTGATGAAAGCTTGCCAGTCCCAGTAACCGCTGCAGTTTGCATCTGTAACATCTTTGTAACGGCATGGTGCAAACTCTAAGTGTAAGTGTGTTCCAAAGGCATAACCCGTATGTCCCATATACGCAACGACGGTACTTGGGGTGACATATTTTGTTACGTACGGATAATAGACGGTATCTCGATCTAGTCCAACATATCTTGAAAGGTGTGCATACTGCGATGTATACCACGTTCCGTCAGAATCTTGATAGTAAATTACCAACATCAAAGCACCGTAATTATCCGTCCAAGTTGATTTGATGATACCGTTGGCAAGTGGATAGATCGCTTCTCCCATTCCATTGTAACTAGAAATATCTAAACCATAATGGAATCCATCAAGGTTGACTCCGCCATAGCCTACCTCTTGGGTCACGTAACCTTGTTGCGTCGGGCGATACCATCCTGCTGCAGAGATAATATCATCGTCACTTCCAGAATTCATACAGTCGATACCAATTCGATCATTCGGCTCACAACCTCGTTCCTTAAAGAATTCGATCTGGTCATTTAATTCTTCAATTTCTTTCTCAGCATTGACAGCAATCTCAGAAGACTCTGCTTGCTGTCCCTGGAGTGATGCCATTTTGCTATCAAGTGTTACTTTCTGTGCTGACATTTCCTTCTGTTTTTCTTCCAGTTCTTTCGTCCTCTGCTTATTTGCTTCAATTAACTCATTTAATTCATCGATAACTTTGTCGTTGTACTCTGTAATCTGTTCGACAATTGCCATGCGATAGATGAAATCGGTGATATCCTTAGCGCCGAATGCATACTCTAAATACATGTTTTCGCCATTTGATATTTGAAGATAGCGAAACAGTTCTTTTGATTCCAGACTTTTGGCGCGAATGGTATCATTTGCTTCATTAATCTCATCTTGTAAATCAATCGCCTCTTGTTGCATCTCTTTTATGGTATTTAAAATATAAGTGATCTCATTTTGTGTTGCCTCAATCTGCTCTTGAGTTAGTTTTACATTACTTTGTGCTTCTTCATACTTGGCTTTCTGCTGTTCCACTTCATCAATATAACATTGTAATCGGTCACTGCAGCCCGCTTTTACGTTCGTTGGCCCTGCCAGAAACCAATCGAACATCAGGATAGCAGTTAAGAGCGGAAGTAAAAACTTCTTCATTAGACCTTTAAGTACTTTCTGACGGCACTGGCACTACCGATCATACCGACCAAAATTCCGATGATTAACGTAGCAAGAGAGGCCATGTAAATGAATGGCTCTGGTGCAATCAAGTTGATAATCGGCGTAAAGAGGATTCCTTTTAATTGTTCATAAACAGCACTATAACCAAATATAATCGCCAGGATTGGAATGATCGATCCTAAAAGACCCAAGACCATTCCTTCGATAATGAATGGGGTCTTAATTGAGATATTCGATGCACCTACTAAACGCATGATCGAAATCTCTCTTTTGCGCGAGAAAATCGTCAATTTG
>CAZJUW010000058.1:0-5915 GCA_964549325.1 uncultured Muribaculaceae bacterium | reverse complement strand
CCGATATTGTTACCTATTTAAATACTTATTCTTTTGTGGCATTTAAATATGCAGTACTATCTTTAATCGTAAATATTATCATCAGTTTAATCATGACAATCGTTGTGAAATATGTAAGCTTTAAATTAGAGGTAAACCATGGCGAGAAAGATCATTAAAACTATCCTTATTTTTATTTCTCTAATCATCATTTTTTTCACGATCTACTTTAAATTGAATTTTAATCATGTCACTTTTGAACAATTGTTATTTAGTGCTGTAGAATTAGAAGGCGTTAGTTTAAGTGGCGTCATAGAAGGAATCATATTTGTTGTACTGTGTACCATGATTTCTTTTATCTTGATGATATTGATAAAAAAGTATTTACGCAAAAAGAACTTAAATTTCCTTTTTGCCGTTAAAGTGAAAGATAAATCATGGGAAATCAATACTTTAAAATTAACGAATAAAGAAAGTTGGTTTTTTACCATATTGTTTTTGATTGCTTCTTGTGTTTTTTTCCTTTACAGTATTGGTTTCATAGATTATATAAAAGCCCAACTCACTTCTTCTACATTTATAGAAGAGAACTATGTTGATGGCAAAAATGTCGAAATTGCATTTCCAGAAGAAAAGCAAAACCTGATCTATATATTTGTAGAGTCATTAGAAATGACTAATGCCGCAGTTGCGAATTCGGGAGGGGTAGAAGTATCTTTTATACCTAACCTTGAAAACCTTGCTCTTGCAAACACCAATTTTAGTAATACCGATCATTTGGGTGGCTTTTTTTCAGTATATGGAACGAGTTGGACTGTTGCGGCAATGATGGCTCAGTCAAGTGGGACACCTCTAAAAGTCTCAATTGATGGTAATAGTTATTATGGATATGAACAATCATTACCGGGAGTATATAGTATCGGCGAGGTTTTAGAAGAAAACGGTTACCATAATTATTTAATGCTAGGGTCTGATGCATCCTATGGAGGGCGAAGAGATTATTTTACCTATCACGGCAACTATACGATATATGATTATAATTATGCGAAAGAAAATGGCTTGATCGATGATGATTATTATGTTTGGTGGGGATATGAAGATCGTAAATTATACGAATTTGCTAAAGAAAGATTAACAGAGATTGCGAAAGAAGACACACCATTCAATTTTACAATGCTCACTGCTGATACACACTTTACAGATGGTTATTTAGATGAAAGTTGTCCTACACCATTTAGCAGCCATTATGCGAATTCATATCATTGTACTGATATGATGTTAAGTGAGTTTATTCGTTGGATTCAAGAACAAGATTTTTATGAAAATACAACCATAGTCATCGTGGGAGATCATTATACAATGCAAAGTGATTTTTATAGTGATCTAATAGATAGCAATTATACGAGAGTAGTTTATAATACTTTTATCAATTCCTTAGTAGAAACAACTAATTCTAAAAATAGATTATTTTCTACTTTTGATTTATATCCAACTACACTGGCATCTATTGGGGCTAGCATTGAAGGAAATAGATTAGGTCTAGGGACAAATTTATTTTCCGACGAATTAACTCTATTAGAAAAATATGATATTTCCTATGTAAATACGGAACTTGCTAAGAAATCATTCTATTATGATAATGTCATATTAGGAAGTACTTATTATAAAATGCAATAGAATCGATCTACTGATGATTTCATTTATCATAGATTAGCCTTGTTTCAGCAAATGGTGATTTCGCTGTTCGGACTATTATATAGGAGATGATTTTTTAGCTAAATTAGGATGTAATACTAGCTAATTGAACGAATTTGGAATTAGCACAAAAGTAAATCAAAAAGCTTGGGAATATATTTGCTATAAAGAAGTGGAAAAGTATGATGAAAGTTTTCAAGGGACTTGTCATATAGAAACAAAAAAAGTAATAGTTGATAGGAGCTTTCTTTCCTTTGCCAAAGGAGAAGACTCAAGATCATTTACTATTACTTTTTATTCGCTTACTTCTTCGATTGCTTCCGTAGGACAAGATTCGATAGCTTCTTTTACATCATCTTCCTCTTCTTGTTCCACCTTTAGAACTTTGACGGTCGATAGCCCTTCGTCATTTAATTCAAAGACATTTGGAGCGATCGCTTCACAAGCTCCACAGCCGATACAAGCATCGCGATTTACTTTTACTTTCATCACTTTCTTCCTTTCTTCTTCATTATACCGAAACGAGTTAGCGGTGTAAAGAAACTGTTTTGTTTTTTCTTACGAAGTATGCTAGAATGGTCATGAGAAGGTGAGGATATGGCTAGTAGGATGGATCGTTATTCCCGTGAGACCAAACGTCCTGTTCATGAAGTGAGTCGCACAGATAAATACCAAAAGTTATATCAAGAACCAGAGGCAGAACCAATGCGTTACCACGATCTTCAAGATCTGACACAAGAAAATGTTGCGGAATTAGGTGCATTGCAACGGAATCATCAAACGAGAGAGAGTTATCAACGACTCAAGGAGTATCAAGATGTGTTAGAGGTTCCAAAGTCAAAACGTGAATTAGAGGAATTTTCAAGTCTCTATAAAGATGAAAATAAAATATATGATATCAATAGTGTTCTAGTTGAAGCCAAGAAAAATCGCCTAGATGAGGATGAATTAGAACGGAAGCGTAAACTTCGTAACAAAGAATATAATATCTTAGAAAGCGTCAATTTAAAGGATTTAGAAAAATATCGAAAAGAAAAGCAGAATCGCTTAAAAGAACAGGCAATTGACGAAGAAGAATTGACAAATCTAATCGATACCATTACTTCGAATAGCATGTCAAAAGAGTTGATGAGTGATCTATTACCTACCAAAGAAGATGAGACGGTGATTACCAGACCACTTTCTCAAGAAGATATCGCTAAGGCAGAGAAAAATGAGAACGTCGTCATTGATACGACAAAAGATCAAAGTGAACTAAAGGATCTTGATCAATCTTTCTATACAGATAGTATGGAGTTGTCACTGAAAGACTTTGGTGAAGAAGATGAGTTTGCTGAAGACATCAAGCCGAATAAGATGCAAAGCTTTTTCAAAGTATTGCTTACGATTCTATTGATTGGCGTAGTAGGTTTCGTGATATACTTTATTATTACCAATATTTAGGGTCTTGTAAGGCCTTTTTGATTATACCTTGCATTTTTCCTCTTTGTGTGGTATTTTAGAAGTCGTCACAAAAGGGGGCATTTTGATATGTTACGGCATTCAATATTATTTTTTCAGGCCAGAAAAGAAGTACAAGATACTTATGTTAATGTATGGGAAGCGGTGGAAGCATTCTTAATGGAAGGAGATCTGGAGCAGATTGGACCATTCTTTCAAGAAGTGTCTAGAATTCCACAGCCAAATTATTTGAAATATGCACTTTCTAGCGAGAAGAAAAAAGAGTTGATGAAGGAGGACCTAGGACAACAGAAAGTGATCACTAGTTTTGAGGCTTTAATCTCTAGTTATCAAGATTTGTCTATAGATCGAGACTTTTTCAAAGAAAGATTGAAGAAAGAGCAAGAACAATTAGAACGGGCCAAATCGTTCTATGAACTATTTTGGAACGAGACAGGAGAAGTCATAGCTTTCGATCCAAAACGAGCCAAAGCAGGGCTTATTTCACTAAAAGATTCTTTACATCCAGAGAAGTGTGATGAAGAGTTAGCGCGGAATCCTTATTTCGTTTCAATGCCAAAAGATATTATGACAGGTAGTGACTTTGTGAAAACGCTTGAGACGGTGAAAGTAGTGTGCCCATTGTATGGTATTTGTATTGCTCTTGCCAATGAAATGCAAACGTCTTTAAAAAGTTCAACAAAAGGGAAAAATGAGGTTTTGCAAAAAGTAAAAAAAGTAGATCACAGGATAAAATTTCATTCTATATAAGGTTGGAAACAAAATCCAACTTTTCTTTTGCGAAATTTCTTTTATCCATGGGTTAATTATGGTATTATGAAAGTGAAAACAACCAAAATAGAGGTGTCGGTATGGAAGTAAAATTTGTCGTCAATGATTATATGCTTGCTTGGGCTTTACTCTATCAAGCGTCGATCTCAAAAGAAATACAGGAAGTGAAGACGAGACTTTGGGAAAATGATCGTAAAGCTTACGGAAAGATTGCCCATGATGATAAGCTTCTACTTCTAGATTATAAGAATTTTATTCCCGATGATGATACCATCTATGATGCTTTATTTCAAACAAAGGTATTTCAAGGAATCAAAAAAGAAACGGAAAAATATCGTTTGCTTTTGTTAGAAACATATGATCAAAATAAGAAAGAGTTAGCCAAAGAATTAACCAATATTGTGAGAATGGAATTCAAAAATTATGATTTTTTAACGCTTCATCCAGAACTGGATTATATTGATACGGTAAAGGTACAAGATAAAAAGAATGCTTTAGCATGGGGAAGAGTTCAGGATACGAAAGATCCAATTACGTTTCTTACGGATCTTGCTTACGTTTTAGTACGGCTTGCCGTGGGGAATTATCAAGCGGAACATAATGATTTGGTCGATGCGATCGTCGAGCTTGCAACACTCGATGAGCTAGCGACGAGAATCACGGGCGTATCGCATTATCTAGAGGGTAGAAGTGAGTTGCTTTCATTAAAGAAACAGATCTATCCGTACTGGCTCATGTACTTAGGTGCAGATCAAGAGAAGATGTTAAGTTATATGATGCGCGATAAGATCGCTTTCGATGTCGATAAGTATCCTGTGGAAAAGCATCTTGCAAAAGTAGATCTTTTAGGTTTTATTGACTTTTGTGTAAAACATCAAAGTTATATGGAGAGAGTACAGGAAATGGAAGTTTTGTCATAAGGAGGTTCTAAAATGGATGAAAAAGTAAAAATATTGTTAGACCGCCTTGCATTTAAAGAAGAGGAAAGAGATATCTTCGAGGAGCTGAAGTTAGAGCGAATCGTCTTATCAAAACGTACGAATGACGTTGATCTCTTTCTTTTCAACCCTGTTTTTTTTCCAAGAGAAGTCTTAGAACGATTTGAAACTCAGAAACGACAATTGTTTCCTTCTGCTAGAAATATTACATACCACTTTACGATTGCAACACGAGATCCCAATTTATTATTAGACTACTTTCCTTTTATTTTGGAACAATGTAAGGACCTCGTGCCGTTAGCACCAATGTTTTCCGAATGCTTGAAAGTGACTGAGGACGGGTTAGAAATTGAAGTGATCAATACGGAAGAAGAACGACAAGTCAAATTGCTTCTTCCGCGGATTCATCAACTTTATGAAAGTTATGGTTACCTAGGGCCAATTGAAGTAAAACTAAACGAAGAAAACCATAAGGCGATCCTAAACGAAATTAAGGAAGACCTTAAATTAGATCTTTCTAAGATCGAGAAGGCTGCCTCAAAGGAAACACCTAGGGATAGTAACCAAAGCCAGACAGAAAAATTTCGTAAGGGACCGAAAGAAACGGATCCCAACTGTATTTTAGGAAGAATGATTAAGGAAGATCCGATGAAAATCGAGAATCTGATCGGCGAAGATAACAATGTCATCGTGGATGCTTACGTTTTTGCCACAGAGTATTTTGAGTCAGCTAAGTCGAACTTCAAGATCATCACGTTAAAAATTACGGACTATTCTGACAGTATCTACTGCAAAGTATTTGTTCGTGACGATGAGGAATATGGGCGCTTGAAAAAAGCCCTGAAGGGAGGGGCTTGGTTTCGTATTCGGGGTTATACAAAGAATGATCCATTTGCCAAGGAACTCGTATTAGATGCAAGAGATATCAATCAATTAGAGCATATAGAAGATGAGGTACAAGATACAGCTCCCGTCAAACGTGTTGAACTTCATGCACATACGATGATGAGTCAGATGGACGGTGTGGCTGATGAGACGAAACTCGTCAAACAGGCGATGAAGTGGGGACAT
>CAZJUW010000057.1:0-5963 GCA_964549325.1 uncultured Muribaculaceae bacterium | reverse complement strand
ACTCGTTATCGTAAAATTTTTCAATATCCACCGTTTTGAAATCATACAGGAAGAGGATATGCTTCCTAAGTTACAAGAGTTTGCTGAAAATCATGCCCTTACTTTAGAAGAGGCTTCAAAAAAGGCGATTGGATATTATTATGCTTATGCAGATAAACTAGATCGAAAGAGACTAGAGGAAAAGGCTCCTAATCCTTGCTTGTTTGAAGAAAAACTTCCTCTTCTTGCAGCCTTTCTAAGACGTTTTGATAGAAAGAAACCATATGTCAAGTAAAGGTTTCTTTCTTTTTTTGGTTCTGTTATAATACCATTGGGTGAAAAAACATGTTTGAGAGTTTATCGGAACGTTTACAAAACGTATTACATAAAGCCAAGGGTTATGGAATGATCACAGAAGAAAATATCCAAGAGATGATGCGGGAAATTCGCATTGCGCTTTTGGAGGCGGACGTCAACTATCAGGTCGTCAAAGAGTTTACAACGGAAGTGAAAGAAAAGGCTTTAGGAGAAGAAGTTAAGAAAAGCTTGAAGCCAGGAGACGTATTCGTAAAGATCGTTCATGATGAATTAGTAGAACTCTTAGGTGGTGAGAGTGAGTCCCTCAATTTAAAGGGAGATCCAGCCATTGTTATGCTTTCAGGCCTTCAGGGAAGTGGTAAAACGACACTGGCAGGGAAACTTGCCAATTATCTTCGTAAAAAATGTAGTAAGAAGCCACTTTTGGTGGCCTGTGATGTCTACCGACCAGCGGCGATTGAGCAACTTTGTGATATTGGAAAACAACTTGGGATCGAGGTCTATCAAGAAGGTCATCGGGATCCGGTCGTGATTGCCCAAAATGCTATTTCTTATGCCAAAGAGAATCATTATGACTATGTCATCGTTGATACCGCAGGGCGTCTTCATATCGATGCTGAGTTGATGGAAGAATTAAAAAAGATCAACGAAATCATTTGTCCACAGGAAATCTTGTTAGTCATCGATGCAATGATGGGACAGGACGCGATTCATGTCATTGAAGGCTTCCATGAAGCCCTTCCACTTACTGGTGTCGTTCTTACTAAGATGGATGGGGATACGCGAGGCGGTGTCGCTCTTTCGGTAAGACATCTAACACATCTTCCGATTAAATTCATCGGTGTCAGTGAAAAACTAGACGGAATTGATTCCTTTGATCCAGAACGGATGGCAGGACGCATCCTTGGCATGGGGGATATCGTGTCTTTGGTTGAGAAAGCAGAAGAAGCAATCGATGAAGAAGAAGCGAAGAGAACTGCCAAAAAGATGCAAAAAGGAAAGTTTGATTTAGAAGATTTCTTAAGTACGATGAAACAGGTTAAGCGTATGGGCCCACTTGAAAACTTATTAAAATTGATTCCTGGGGCATCGAAAATGGGACTTAATAAAGTACAGATTGACCCGAAACAGATGGCACATATCGAAGCGATTATCCTTTCGATGACGGTCGCTGAAAGAAGGAATCCCGATATCATTAAAGCAAGTCGAAAGACAAGGATCGCCAAGGGATGTGGCTTGTCGGTGCAAGAAGTGAATCAATTGCTTAAGCGTTTTGAAGAAATGCAGAAAATGATGAAGAAACTTTCGAATGGGAACATGAAACTGCCGTTTTAGGTCATTTATGGATGAGATAAAGAATAGTTGAAAGGCCATCAAGGAATTGTCAACTTCGGAATAAGAAGAAGTTGATCTTATTCCTTTTGACCTCTCATCTGAGACATACGGTTCTGGTAAGCGTATGATTGCACATCTACCTAAGGGCAATGATTGTATCTTGCGGAAAAGGAGAACTCATATTTTCTCCTTGCCTTAGGCAAACGGTATAGACGAATTATCCTTCTATTTCATATGATAGACTAGATAGGAGGAAATGAGATGTTATTTAACAACCAAAATTTTGAGAACCAAGAAGATCGTTGCTGCCAAGAAGAGATGATGACGTGCAACCAACCAATCTGCGAGCCCATTCAAGAAAGATGTATTCATAAAACTTTCGTTCATGAGGTTCCTCACATTTGTCCAATTCGCACGAGAGTAATCAATCATCATATCTATAAACATACTTATCGTCCAGAATTCTCTTGCGTAGAAGAAAATGTAGCGACAACAGTGGACAATGGTTCTTGCTGCAATTTCCGTTAGAAGTCAGCTGACTTCTTTTCTTTTTGGCTGTAAAAAAGATGTCTATTTTTGCCGAAAAACTTGTGATAATAAAGAACATGAGCTATTCTTACATTAGGGAGTGTGATACAGATGATTTACCCATCGATTGACAAATTACTTAACATCGTTGATTCCAAATATACACTTGTGCATATCGCTGCGAGAAGGAGTAAGGAACTCAAGAAAAATAATTCTTATCAGATGCCAGAGAACAAGTATGTATCAAAGAAGAATATTGGAAGGGCATTAGAAGAAGTCGCAGAGGGGTATCTTACCGTAAGAACGAGTCAGCAATGACTTTTTTCTTTGTTAAAAACGTGGGAAAACATTGACATACATATGTTTGAGTGATATTTTTAGATTGATTATTTTTTCTTTAGAAGTGTAAGTGAGGTGGTTCTATGAAAATCGTTGAATATCGAAAACTTCGGAATGGAAAGTACGCAGTTACTTTTGAAAGTGGCGAGATGTTAGAAGTATATGAGGATATTTTATTACAGTACGAGTTATTATTAAAAAAGGAGGTCAGTCATGAAAAATTTCTGTTGATCTCACAAGCAAACCTTGCATATGACACGTATATGGTTGCCTTAAAATCACTCAAGAGTAGACTTCGTTCAAAAAAAGAATTAGAGACCTATCTGCTGAGAAAAGATTATCCACAGGATTTTGTGGAAAAAGCGATTGAAAAGTTGACGACGCAAGGGTATTTAGATGATTTTCAGTATGCCGATGCGTATCTTCATGAACAGATGATTACGACATCGAAAGGACCTGATAAAATTCGCCTGGAACTCGAAAGAAAGCAAATCGAAAAAGAGGCGATTGATCAAGCACTTGTTCACTACACTGAGAAAGAAGAACGTGAGAAGATTCAAAAGATTATCACGCGGATGATAAAGTCCAATCATAACCGTGGCGGGCTCGTCTTAAAAAAGAAGATCACTGATTTCTTATCGCAACAAGGGTTTTCTATCTCGCTGATCCGCGAAGCAGTTGAGAAGATTTCTTTTCAGCAGGATCGTGCTTTAGCAAAACGAGAGTACGATAAACTTTATCGTAGTCTCAGTAGAAAGTATCAAGGGTATGAACTTGAGATGAAGATCAAGCAGAAGATGTATCAGAAGGGCTTCACTAGTTGGGAAGAAGAGTAAAGAATGATCCCAAAGTATGGACTTAAGTATATCCTTGAGAAACAAGCCTTTGTTGAATTCCATTGGATACATTCAAATAAAAATCAAAAAGAACCACTCGGTTCTTTTAGCTTGACGTACTATTCTTAGCGTTTTCGATCAGTTCATCCATCAGTTCCTCATAGGCTTTTTTTAGTTCCTCATCTTTGAATTGTAAGCCATTTTCTTCTCTTATCTTTTTTAATGCTTCATAACGTATCGAAGAATCATTTTCTAATTTTTCATCCTTTAAGGTTTCCTTGATTTCCTCTTTTACATCCTCTAGGCTTGGTTTTTCTTTTTGTTCGACTTTTAGGATAATACTGTAACCATAAGAGGTCTTCACCGGTTCACTCGTATAATTTCCTACCTCTAGTTCGATCGCGGCATTGATAAAGTCATCTCCCATGGCATTGTCACGATTGATATATCCTAAGTTTCCACCGTTTTTCGCTGTTCCAGTATCGTCAGAATTCTCTTTGGCAAGTGTTTCGAAGTCTTCGCCATTATCCAGTCTCTCGATCAGTTCTTTGGCTTTATTGTAAGCTTCTTCTATGGCAGCACTCTGCTCGTCATCAGTCATACTGTCGTTGGTAACCGGCTTTACTAAGATGTGACTCAACTTCATGTCACCAATCGTCTTTCTTTCATAGTAGTCATTGATCTCGCTATCTTTTAGATTGTCCATGATCCAGTCATCAATAGCCAGACCACGTTTGTAATCCAATGAGATCAGTTCCCGTAACTCTGCTTCTGTCTCGACACCAAAGTAACTTTTGATGGTCGATAGGAACGTTTCCTGATCGTTATCGCATTGGCTTTTGATTTGCGTTACGTAATTGTCGATATACTTTTCTTCTTCCTCATCCGTCTTGTATTTTGCATTTAAGATTTCCCGATCGATCATGTCGACTAATGTGCTGGCAGCATACTTGTCTTTTAATTCCTGATAGAGTGAATCTGCCGAAATTTCGCTGTTCTCTAGACTGACGATCGTATCATCTCCATTTGCTAATGTCACTTTCTTGCCACAACCTGTCACTAAGGTAAGGGAAAGAAGTGCCATCATGATAATCATACCTTTTTTGTTTTTCATGTTTTCCTCCTTGAAATTGCAGTTCTATCATAACAAACTTTTCTTTCTTTATCAATATTTTCAAAATATTAGATAGATGTAATCACACAAAATTGGGTTTTGCCATAAAATAATGTGAATACTAGAAAAAAGGAGGAATTCATTTATGGGTAGTTATGTATCATCTTCAGCAATCGTTTTAGTATTATTTATCCTATTAGTTATCATTCTAGGTGCTTATATCTAATCAGTAAGGAGGTGTAAAAATGTCTTGTCAAGGATCTAACACTTGCACGACGACTTGTGGTGGAGGAAGCGGATACATTATCATCATCGTTCTTTATATCTTGCTTGCCATCATCATCGGTACGAGATGCGCTTACTAATAGAGGGTGCAACGCACTCTTTTTAGTGTAGGTGGACGGAAGAAGACGTCCATCTTTTTGTTTGCTGAAACGAAATAATTTTTGGATAAAGGATCGTAAGGGTGCTCAAACTATAATAGGTGATGGGAATGTATTATTATCTCAATAATTTTTTGTTGTATTCTATCCTAGGTTTTTTCTTAGAGACGATCGTAGGTCTTTTTACCGATATGTCAGGAAGTGGAATTCTCTATGGACCATGGACACCAGTCTATGGCTTTGGCATCGTCATTGTCATTGTTCTTACGAAAGTGATCTTTGACAAACGAAGCTGGCCTAGATTCGTCAAGATCATTCTGTTATTTTTGGCTGTCGTCGTGTTATTATCTTTGCTTGAATGGTTGGGCGGAACGCTGATTGAACTATTATTCCATCAAGTCTTTTGGGATTATCGCCAGTTTCCAATGCACCTTGGCAAGTACGTCTGTGTGCCAATGAGCTTGCTTTGGGGAGCTTTGTCTCTGGCCTTCGTCTATCTTTTTCAAAAGTATACGGATCGCCTTTGTCAAAAAATACCGAAGTGGTTAACACTTGCGGTATCAGTGATCTTTCTTGCTGACCTCTTCGTGACGATCGCTGTCAAACTCCGGTAACGGATCTTGAAGATGGTGGATCTTATGAATCAGATGAAATCCCGCTAAGAACAACATCCAGATCAGGAAAATGGCCATCGAAAACTGTAAGATCGTTACTAGTTCGCTTTGGGAATAGATCGTAATGCGGTTTTCTAGATCTAAATTCCTACTCAAGACGACGACAAGAAACGTTGTGAATAGAAACTGTAAGAGGCCAAAGGCACAGATATTTACGATACGGATGCCCTTTGGCATCTCTTTTTTTAAAATTGTTTTGATGATGAAAAGATAAGAAAGAAAGATCAGGATAAAGTAGACGATCCAAGAAGGAAAGAAGATATTTAAGACGATTGCTTGCATGAGAGCGTCAAGACCCGCTAGAATGCTCTGGTGGTAGCCTAACAAGACGAAGGCAAGTAAAGCTAAGATGATCCCTAAGAATAAGTAGGTGATCACTTTATTTTGGCGTTTGATATTTAAAAGTAAAAAGGTGACAATTAGGGCAAATATGATAAATAGTCCAAAGTAAACGGGG
>CAZJUW010000056.1:0-5970 GCA_964549325.1 uncultured Muribaculaceae bacterium | reverse complement strand
ATCATGAATGGGCATTAAAAGACTTAGCAAGGCAAGAAGGTAGGGAAGAAGGCATTAAAACAGGTAGAGAAGAAGGCATGAAAGCAGGTAGGAAAGAAGGAGAAAAGACAGGTAGAAAAAGTGGCCTATTGCAAGCAGCAAAAGAGATGTTAAAGAACGGAGCAGACCCAGACTTCATTTTCAAATGTACGGGTTTAACTAGAAAACAAATTGAAGAAAGTTGATTATAAAAATAACAGAGCCATAAGGGCTGCTGTTATTTTCTTTCTATCGCAATATTTTCAATCATTCCCATCATGACGAGATAGGATAATAGACTAGATCCCCCATAACTGACGAAGGGAAGAGTGATCCCGGTAATTGGCATCAAGCCAAGCGTCATTGCGATATTTTGAAATTGTTGAAATATCAACATGGCCGTAAATCCTAATACGACAAATTGATCAATTCGTTTCTTTTTCTTTTGTGAGAGACTGATGAGATGGAGGTCAAATAGAGCGATTATGATGACGAATAAGACCGCTCCTAGAAGTCCAAAATTTGAGGCAAATACGGCGAAGATGAAGTCTGTTCCAGACTCTGGAAAGTAGATGGGAGTATGGTTGAATCCATGTCCTAACAACCCTGCGGATCCGATTGCTGCCATTGCATTTTCGAGTTGTAAGCCCGTTTGACTGTGCCATGCTAACAAGCGATCAATTCGATAAAACATTTTTGTTCCCAGTAGTTTGATAAATAGTTCCTCTTGGAAGAAGTAAAGGAAAGCAAGTGCCCCTGCAACTAGAAGGAGGACTGCGAAAAAGCAGAGAAACCAACGTAATCTAAGACCCGAAGCAAAGAGAATAGTGATATAGATTACGAAGTAGATCAGTACTACGCCTGTATCTGGTTCTAAAAAAGTGAGAATACTAGGAAAGAGAAAAAGTAGGCACGAAATGGTAAGGTAGCGAAATTCTTCTTTGGCATCCATCTTTTTCTTCTTTTTCCAAAATTGATCGGTAAATTTAGCTAAGGTGACGATCAAGATGATTTTCATAAATTCACTCGGTTGAAAACTTCCGATTCCAGGTAGGATAAACCAGCATTTACTATTGTTGATTGGTGTTCCAATCAGTAATAGTAATAATAATAAAATATTTCCCAGGGCATAGAGAAAGTAGATGTGACGATAGATGAAGTTATTCTTCCATTTTAAAATGCCTATCACCAGTAGAATCCCGACACCGTACCATAGTAGTTGTTTTATGGCAAGACCATCCTGATAAGCAGGCAGGTAAGTAGAGGCACTGTAGATACTTAGGATGCTCACAAGAAAAAAGAACAGTAGAAAGAATAGTAATGACCAATCTATTTTTCGTAACATAAGCATCACTCTCAGTGTTATTATGCCTTTTTGCGAAATATTTATAAGTGCAAGCATAAAATAGGTTAGGAGGTCAAAGAGAATGAGTAAAAAACTACCGAATATCTATCGTGCGCCAATTTCAAAACGGATCAAAAATAATGACCAAGTATTCTATTCCGCTATGGATTCACAGCGCGTTATTCCGCAAGGAGAAAGTAAGAAAGATGTGCGAAGTGAAATCGATGCCCTCTTTCAAGAAGAGGGATATCTATTCAATAAAAATGTCGTGATCAAAACCAAAGAAAGCAGTTATGATACTGCTTTGGTAAGTCGCAACGCGAATGGAGTCATCACCTTAGATAATGATTATATCTTATACGACGATATCATTTCATTCCAAAGAAAAAACCGCTAGGCGGCTTTTTAAATGCATGGAACAAATGTGTCTGGTAGGCACTTCAGTGCTCCTACGCAGTTTAAGTCAATCGTGAAGAACGAACTCGTTGCGACGTATGGTGTTGCCGTTTGCGTCGTATCAGGATTTGGCGCAAGGACACGACACGTGCAGCAGCAATCGTCAACATTCTCAACACGGAAGACACTACTCGTACCAGTGACTCCATCTAACTCATAGTCCATCGTCCAAAGATCGTTCGTACAGCAGTTGTAGAACGTCACAGGACGTGTGTTATAAACACAGAACGTTGGCGTTGGACCTAAGAATGGTTTATCACATCCTTCGCATTTTTCGTCGCCCGTTCCTCGATTTTGAAGTCGCATGATTACTTTCAGTATGTCAGCGATGCAGCAGTTTGATTGATTTTCATTTTGGCAGCACATCGTAATTCCTCCTTTCTCTTAAAGACAATCAATGACAATATCAGCAAGACAGCGCAAAGCACAGATACACTTCAGGTTGATCGTCGCCGTCTGTCCCGTCGTGATATATGGTCTTGCAGGGTCTCCTGGCGTTGGATTGGCACGTAAGATCGATACCGTAACGCAACAATCTTTCACTTCTTCGACGCGGAAGACACTACTTGTTTGCATAGTAGTTTCCCCATTTTCTGTCAGTTGGTAATCGATCGTTACGAGGTTATTTTGACAGGTATAGAAACTGACAGGTCGCGTGTTGTAGCAGACGATGTTAGGACTTCCTCCCAAGAATGGTCTCGTGCACGATTCATCACAGTCGTCGAATTTTTCTACATTGCACTGCAAAACTTCGATTACTTTGAGAACCTTGGCAAGACAACAACTCATCTTTTCTTCCATCTCATTCCACTCCTTTACTATTATCTAATATAAGATATTCGTCTTACTTATCTTGGTGCGTTATGAATACCTATATTGCATTGTATGTTTCACATCACCAAAATTTGTCAAAGTTCTCATGCTTCCTTGGTTGGTATTTCCAAGAAGTATGATATAATGACGGTGGTGATACTTTTGAAACGTGATTATACTTATTACATTGCAATCTTTTATTTCCTATTAGATCAGTTAACGAAGGCTTTGGTGACAAGAAGTTTTTCATTAGGAGAAACGAAGACGATCATTCCACATTTTTTTCATCTAACTTATCTTGAAAATACAGGTGCAGCTTGGGGAATTTTACAGCGAAACACTTGGCTTTTGGTGCTCTTTGGAGGTGTGGCGTTCTTTTTATTAAATCAAGAACTTTCCAAGAAAAAGACGCTTTCGAAAGTGGAGACGATTGGATTTGGTTTGCTTCTTGCGGGGATCTTAGGAAATTTGATCGATCGCCTACTGCGAGACTGTGTGATTGATTTCTTAGATTTTCATTTCTTTGGCATTTATTTTCCTGTTTTCAATTTAGCTGATATCGGAATTGTTGTTGGCGTCATCTTACTGTTAATTGTCTTTTTCCAAGAAGGAAGAGGAAGGAAAGAAAAAAAGCATGCGCATCGTTAGTGAAGAAGAAAACGTGAGAATCGATCAGTATCTTTCAGAGCACCTCGACCTTAGTCGAAGCAAAGTGCAAAAACTCGTCAAAGCAGGGAAAGTGAAGGTGAATGGTGAGAAAGTTTCGAATCATTATCTGGTGTCGCTTGATGAGACGATCGAAGTATTAGATGATCTTGACTTTGAAATGAAACTGGAGAAAGAGAATCTTCCTCTTAATATCGTCTATGAAGATGATTATTTGTTGATCGTCAATAAAGAAAGTGGTATGGTAGTACATCCAGCCCCTGGAAATTATGCCCATACATTAGTGAATGCCTTGCTGTATCGTTTTTCTTTATCGAATGATGCTCTAAGGCCTGGAATTGTACATCGAATTGACAAAGATACTTCAGGACTCTTGATCGTGGCCAAAGATGATAAGACGCATGAGATGTTATCTGAGATGATCAAGAAGAAGGAAGTCGAACGGATTTATTATGCTTTGGTAGATGGCGTGATCCCGAATGACTCTGGTACGATCGATGCCCCAATTGGCAGAGATCCTAACAACAGACAAAAAATGACCGTGACGGATGTCAATGCGAAGGATGCAGTAACGCACTTTCAAGTGTTAAAGCGTTTTGCTCATCATACGTTAATTGCATGTAAACTGGAGACGGGAAGAACGCATCAGATACGCGTCCATATGGCTTATATTGGTTATCCGATCACGAATGACCCAGTGTACAATCGACATAAGGCCACTTCTTTTGGACAAATGCTTCATTCTTGGAAGTTAGTGTTCACTCATCCGATTACGAAAAAGAGACTCTCATTTGAAGTAGAGCCACCTAAGGAATTTCAAGAGTATCTTACAAAGTTAGCGGTTGAGAGTGTAGGTAAGTAATGACAGGAGAGTTAGAAATAAGGTCCACAGAGTATAAAAATTGAGATACTTGGTGGATCTTTCATTGACTTTTGCTGTTTCCTTATACAAGATGAGAGTGCTTAGAAAAGTGAAGACCGTAAAGAAGAAAGTAGCGAGTAAGTGTGTTGCTCCGCGAAAGATCAGTAAAGTAGCTAGTTGTAGTACGAAATTGAGAAAGAGTGCAATATAATATCGTAAAGGAAAGTGTCTACCTGATTGCTCCTTCGTATTGGCATAAGTACTCAAAGCGATGGAAAGCGCATTCACAAGACCTAACACGATCCGAAACTCTTTATATACAAGGAAAAAGGGAAGGGCAATCTTCGCCAGACTATTTTCTTCGACTGGGAGAAATGCGAGACTACCAAAAAGAAGAAAGATAAGGAAAAAGAGGAAAATATTTTTCATGAACCACCTCTTTTCATATTTTATGAAGTAGTATATAATATTATTATTGTTTTGAGGAGGGATCTGTATGACGAAAGATACCATTGAGCAAAAGAATGTAATCGTCATGAAATTGCTTCATTATTTTATTACCGAAAAGAACTACAGTCCTATCATTTTACAAGGTGTAAACAACGAAATCTGGCTTGAAAATCTCGAAGAAGACTATCGCATCGTCAGGATTGTTTCGGACTATATTCATAACGATGAACAAATGGAATTTGACGTCTTTAAAACAAAGCGTATTTTACGGAAAGTCAAAGCGAAGACTTTGTCATTTCACATGAATATCCTGAGTTTATTCACAGATCTTGGAGAAAATGTTCATCTAGAAGAGTTTCCGGGCTTCGATGCGGTGAAGGTAGATGAAGAAAAGGATCTTACCCAAAATGAACTCGTGACTTCGAGTTTTCCTGATCTAAAGGAAAAATTACGCTATACGGAGGACGGCTTACAACTTTTTGTCAAGATTACAGCTGATATCAATAAACACAATAAGGATGATGCTGAGAAGGCAGAAGATGTCTTCCGGAAGAAGACACCGCTAGTGACATATATCCTGATTGCCCTTTGTGTTATGATCTATTTTGGAGGTCTTTTCTTTGGTAGTCAAAATAGCATTTTAGCGCTCTTTAGCGTCTATGGACCGGCCATTCGACTTGGCGATTATTACCGTTTATTTACGGGAATGTTCGTCCATGCAAATTTACTTCATTTGGTTTTAAACTGCTACGCACTTTATGTCATTGGAAGTCAATTAGAAAGCTTTCTCGGAAAAGCAAAGTATGCGATCGTCTATTTGTTTAGTGGTGTCGTTGCAGCGTTGTTTTCGATGATCTTTAATGGTAATACTGCTTCCGTTGGAGCGAGTGGAGCAATCTTTGGGTTGATGGGAGCCTTGCTTTACTTCGGTTACCATTATCGCGTATATCTAGGAAATGTGATCAAGAGTCAGATCATTCCTTTGATCGTATTGAATCTATTCCTTGGGTTCTTAGGAAGTGGGATTGATAACTTTGCTCATATTGGAGGCCTGATTGGTGGAACGCTCATGACGGTTTCTTTAGGAATCAAGTATAAAAGTACGACGTTCGAACGAGTAAACGGCTGGATTGTGACACTTCTGTTTCTTGCCTTTCTCATTTATATGGGATTTGTCTATACGATGTAAAGTATAGACTTTTTGTTTTTTTCTTGTCTTTTGGTTGCACAAAAATTCATAATTTGATCGCGTTCTTTTTTCTTTTCCTGGCAGAATAAATTCGCAAAAAGACTAGATCTCTTTTGCTGTTTGTGATAGAGTAAAAATAAGGAGATGACTAAGTTGTGGATAAAGAAAAAC
>CAZJUW010000055.1:0-6030 GCA_964549325.1 uncultured Muribaculaceae bacterium | reverse complement strand
GTTGCAGTAAAGTTGTAGATATCTACGACACTCGCTCCAAATATGATTTATAAACCCTTATAATACAAGGGTTTTCTTATTTTTTACTTTCAAAATTACTCTGACTTTTTGGTGACTGAGTTTTTGCGGTCTCTTGGTGTATGTTACCTTTTACAATCACTAACATTTATAGAGATGTTTTTGCCTATTTTGTGCTAAACTAAGATTATCAATGATTAAGATAAAGTTTTCGATAGTTCTATTTTAGAGTATGAGAGTGGCTCTAAATGTTTTTGAGGTGAGAGATCAAAATGGAAATGAAAAAAACATACTATAAGCATTTGGATATTTTGCGCGTGGTTTCTTTTCTGGCAGTACTTTTGTACCATTTAAATCTTTTGCCAGGTGGGTACTTAGCCGTTTGTTCGTTTTTTGTGTTAAGTGGGTACCTTTCTGTTATCTCAGCGTTCCAAAAAGAACACTTTTCTCTTCTTCATTATTATAAAAGTCGTTTACTCAAAATTTATCTTCCGCTCGTGATTGTTGTCTTTTTAACAATTGCCGTACTTTCCTTTTTTCCAACGATTACGTGGCTCAATTTAAAACCAGAGACAACATCTGTCCTACTTGGTTATAACAACTTTTGGCAGTTAAGTGCAAACTTAGATTATTTTGCACATCATATCAGTTCTCCATTGATGCATTTATGGTATATCGCGATCTTGTTACAATTTGATTTGATCTTTCCATTTTTATATTTAGGCCTAAAGAAAATAGGAGAAAAGCTTGGAAAGATAGTTCCTTGTATTCTTTTAGTACTACTTTCGTTGACAGCGGCAGCTTACTTTGTTTTTGCTTCCTTTCAGCAGCCGATGATGAGTACTTATTATGGAACTTTGACGCGCATCTTTTCGTTATTATTTGGCGTGTTGATTGGCTTCCTTCATTCCTATTATGATGTACTGGTTCCAAAAAGGTTTCAGGGAAAGATTTGGAGTCATATCATCTTTGGTTTATATTTCCTCATTCTGCTTGTGCTATTCTGCTTCGTTTCCGCAAATTCTTCTTATTTTCAAGCTTTCATGATTTTAGTAACATTACTTACTTGTCGTTTGATTGATTATAGTAGGGTACTGAGTGAAGTATCTACGAAGGAAAACCGATTGCTCAAATCTTTGGCAAGTGTTAGCTATGTGGCTTATCTGATCCAGTATCCACTCATTTTCTTAGCGCCATACTTTATCACGAATCCTTATGTCCAGGATATTACCGTGATTCTTTGTTTGATTCCGCTAGCTTACTTATTACATTTTGCTCTTTCGAAGGGAAAGCTTCAAATTCTTCGATATCTCGTTTTAACACTCTTTCTTTGCGGTGCTGGCTTTGGAGGATATCAGTATGTGATCGCCGAAGATCATACCCAAGAGATGAAAGCGTTAGAAGAACAACTTGCTCAAAATGAAATGATGATGGCGAAGAAGCAGGAAGCATATGAACAAAATCGAAAGAAGCAGGAAGAAGAGCTAAGTAAGGCCCTACAAGAACTGGGCAATGATGAGGAAAACTTACGCGAGGTAATATTGCAACTGCCAGTTGTGGGAGTAGGGGACTCTGTGATGCTTGGGGCAACGCCAGACTTATATGAGATGTTTCCAAACGGATACTTTGATGCGAAGATTTCAAGAACGGCCTGGGTTGTAAATGGTATTTTAAAAAGTTTGAAAAGTAGTAATTTGCTTGGGAATCCCATTATTATAAATGTAGGTGCGAATGGTGATTGTAACGAAGCTTGCAAACAAGAGATCATCGATACGTGTGGTGAAGCCGATGTTTTCTGGATCAATGTGACGAATGATCGCGATGTGCACGTAAACGCCAATTTACAGGTGCTTGCATCGAAGAATGAGAATATGTACATCGTCGATTGGAATTCGATCTCAAATGGGCACAGTGAATACTTTGTCGCAGATGGAATTCATCTTACGGACACGGGAATAGTTGCCTATGTGGATGCTATATATCAAGCGATTTATCAAGTATATCAGGCAAGATACACTCAGATGAAGGAAGAACTGATCAAAAAACAGGAAGCGTTCAACGAAAGCAAGGTTAGTTTTTATGGCAATGATCTTCTTTTAAATGTCTTAGGGGAAATCGAAGATCCAGCTTCAAGAGCAACGTTTATTGCTAACAAAGAATTTACTTTTAAGACTTTATTAGACGCAATTGATGAAGCATTAGAAAATGGACAGCTAAATCATAAAGTGGTCTTTGTCTTCGATCAGAATCTAACTTTTTCGAAAGAAGAATATCAAGAATTGATAGGACGTCTTGCTGACTATGAAGTAACTTTTGTCATCCTCAATTCATCTGATAGCAAGATTTTAAGCAGTGTTTCAAGCGAAAAGACGAAAGAAATTGACTTTGCTCAAGAGTTAGAAGCCCATGAAGAATATCTCATGGTGGATAAAATACATCTTACGCAAGACGGAAATCAAGCTTTAGGTAGACTTTTAAATGCTCTGATACAGGGATAAAGTTCTCAGAAATCATTGCAAAATAAACAAAAACTAGTTATAGTAAGTGTGACAAAAGTTAAGGAGTGAATTTATGAAAAAATCTGAAAAGGAAAAGTTACAAGCCGTAAATGCAGAATTCAATAAAAAACTAGGCAAAGGTGTTTCAGAATTTAAAGAGTTCATCATGAAAGGAAATGTCATTGATCTTGCGGTTGGCGTCATCGTTGGTGGTGCGTTTGGAAAAATTGTGACCTCTTTGGTAGATGATATCTTGATGCCCATCATTGGTGTCTTGATCGGAGGTATTGACTTCTCGTCACTTAGTATTACGATCGCCGATGCTAAAATCATGTATGGTTCCTTCATTCAACAAATTGTTGATTTTCTGATTATCTCACTTTGTATTTTCTGCTTTGTCAAGATCATCAATCGTTTTACTAAGAAAAAAGAAGAAACAAAGAAAGCAGAAGTACCTAAAAAGTCGGATGAAGTAATTCTACTTGAAGAAATCCGTGATTTACTGAAAGACAAAACAAAAACCAAACAAAAGTAGAGGACAAAATCCTCTTTTAATATAGTTTTTTTAAGCCAGAGCAGGAATATAAATTTCTACTTCATTTTCTTCTTGATTTACATATCCACGGAATAGGTAGAGAGGTTGAAGGTATCCTTTGGTATCTTGAATATAGTCTAGCGTGCAGTCTTTGATGTAGAGAATATCGCCACTTTTCAGATTCTCGATTAAAGTGAACTTGCCACTTTGTACTTTTTGGAAAGCTTCATTACTTGAAATGATCTGTTTTTTCTTTACATATTCATAGTCTACCATCGTATTCCAGATATGATTTGGCTTCCGATCTTTGGCAAGCGTGATTGAGATCTTTCCTTTGGTGAAAGGATCCGTACGGGTGGTAAGATCCTGTGGTGTTTCTTTCGTCCAAGTGAGTGTTTTGTCATCTTGAAGTTCATATGTTGCTTCGCCTGATAACAGGTTCATCTTTCGTAACCATTGTTCTATTTCGGCTGCTTGCTCATTTTCTTGATCAAGAGTGATGGCTTCTTGGACACGATTATTAAAATCCCAAGTTCCATTTCGTAGGTGATAGAGTAGAAAATATTGTTCATTTTCCTTAGTAAAGTAAAAGAAACGATCATGTCCACTTTTGCGAATGGTGTTATCTAGCGTGAGGCCAAATTGTTCTGAAAGAAGTGAGGCTGTCTTTTTGGCATTTTCCATATCAAAAGTATGCTGATTATGAAATATGGAGACACTCATGTGTTTGTCATTCAAAGTGATTTCTTGCTTGATTGAAACTCCTGTCATATTTGGGCGTTCGGCACTGAGAATGGCGAGATTCCCAAACTCTTGAAAATGGTAAACGGTCATGCAGCTTAAAAAGATGATGAGAAAAAAGGTAGGGATTGCAAGGGCCTTTCCGATCTCAGGTAGAGAGACTCTTTTATGTTTGATCCAAGAGGTAATACCTTCGGCTAAGAAGTATCCCATCATGCTACCGATCGTATTGTGGATAAGATCATCTAGTTCAAAAATTCCTCTTTTGGTAATTAACTGTAAGAATTCGATCATAAGACTTATGAAGAAAGAGATCCATAAAACCTTGGTTGTTTTATGTTTTGACTGTAAAAGAAAAGATAGTAAAAACCCAAGGGGCATGAACATCAAAAGGTTAAAGACAATCATTTGCAGTTCGTGGATATTCCAAGTATTCCAAGCATTGAAATAGCCGCTTAATAGTTTTAGATTGATATTATTGGTAAGATACGTGTTGCGCCCAAACATCGTAAGACCGAGTACTGTGATCATCCAGCAGAAAAGAAGAAGGTAGAGTAGATAGGTAGAAAACGGTGGCACATGTTTGTGTAGCTTTTTTCGAATAAAGTACAGTCCGGTTCCAAAAAGTAAGATAATGATACTTGTGGCAAGGAATGGAAATAGATTTTCTTTGATCGTGATGAAGTCCATCATTTTCACCTCCTATTTTTATTATACATTGAAAATGTATTTTTTTTCTTTGTTAATTTAGTTTTGTAAGTGGTGGAGTGAAATTATATAATGATTTGATAATGTCAAAAGCTGTGATAGTATGTCTTTCATCCTATCTAGCATATACTATTTGTATCATATTTTTCGTGTCTATTCCATGGGATCACAAATATAAATTCTTGCGCACCCTTTCCTTGCATACAAATGAATAGGTGAGGTTTATGTCAGAATTCGTCGTGAATTTGATCAGTCATTATGGTTATCTTGGTATGTTTCTAGGAATGGTTTTAGAAGCGGTTATCATCATTATCCCCAGTGAACTCATCTTAGCGACAGGTGGTATTCTTGCGGGCCAAGGGATCTTGACGCTTCCTGGTGCTTTTCTCACAGGGCTAGTGGGAAGTGTCTTTTGTGCTATTGCCATCTATGCGATGGGCTACTTTGGTGGGCGTCCCTTTGTCGAAAAGTACGGAAGATATTTCTTTATGAAAAAAGAAGATTTGGACAAGTGTGATGTCTGGTTTGAGAAGTATGGAATGCTAGCTTGCTTTTTAGGCCGAAACTTTCCGATTGTTCGAACGCTCATCTCTTTACCGATCGGCATTATGCATCTATCTTTTGGAAAGTTCGTATTATATACGACACTAGGAAGTATCCCTTGGACCTTTGCCTTCGTCTACGTTGGTTATGCATTAGGAAATAACTGGACAATACTTTCCGAGATAATGGCAAGACTAAAGGTGCCAATTCGCTTATTGTTAGGTCTACTTGTCATCCGCTTTCTTTACCGTAAATGGAAACAGAAAAGGATGAAAACTAATGAAAAACGGATGTGATGGATCAATGATCTGGAAGGAGAGCCCTTGGATGTTAGCACTTTCTTTGCGCCTCTTGATCTTGCAGTTGAGAATGTTTTAGGATCATGCCAAAGCTTGCAAAGGAGGCGCAAAAATATTTGTAAATTGGTTCTTTCCGTTACAAAAAGGTAGTCAATTTTTCTTTTTTGTGTTATACTCACTAGCGAGTTTAAAAAGAGAGAAGTGAATCAGATGCAAAAGAGAAATATTGCAATCATCGCTCACGTTGATCACGGCAAGACGACGTTGGTTGATGAAATTTTAAAGACCTCTGGGATGTTTCGGAGCAATGAAGATGTTAGTGACATTTCGATGGATAGCAATGCTTTGGAGAAAGAACGCGGCATTACGATTTTAGCGAAGACGACGGCTGTTGATTACGATGGGTACCGGATCAATATCTTAGATACGCCAGGTCACGCCGATTTTGGTGGTGAAGTGGAACGAATCATGAACATGGTCGATGGTGTGTTACTTGTCGTCGATGCTTATGAGGGGCCAATGCCACAGACACGTTTCGTTTTGAAGAAGGCTTTAGCTGCAAAAGTAAAGCCGATCGTCGTCATCAATAAAGTGGACAAGCCAAGTGCCAGATGTCAAAAAGTAGTCGATGAAGTATTGGATCTTTTCATTGAATTGGGGGCAGACGAAGATCAGTTAGACTTTGATG
>CAZJUW010000054.1:0-6066 GCA_964549325.1 uncultured Muribaculaceae bacterium | reverse complement strand
CAAAGTAGGGGATACGATCACCCAAAAGGCCTCTCCTTGTAAAGAGCCATTGCCAGGGTATCAGCCGATGAAACCGATGGTTTACTGTGGACTCTATCCCATCGAATCGCGTCGGTACGAAGATTTAAGAGAAGCACTATTAAAACTACAATTAAATGATGCCTCTTTAGTGTTTGAACCCGAGACTTCGAAGGCACTTGGCTTTGGTTTCCGAACAGGCTTTTTAGGTCTTCTTCACATGGACATCATCGAAGAGAGAATTGAACGAGAGTTCAAGATTGACTTGATTGCCACGAGTCCATCCGTCATCTACGAGGTGATCTTAACGGATGGGACAAAGGTAGAGATCGATGCCCCAACCAAACTCCCGCCCCGCGAAAACATTGCGGAAATGAGAGAACCATACGTCAAGGTGAGTATTTATTCGCCAAGTGAATACATCGGTCCTATCATGGAACTATGTCAAAATAAACGTGGGATTTATCAAAGTCTTTCTTATTTAGACGAGACCCGCGTTACGATCTATTATGAGATGCCGTTATCAGAGATCGTCTATGATTTCTTTGACCGCTTAAAGTCGACGACGAAGGGATATGCTTCCTTTGACTATGAAATGATCGGTTGGAAGAAGAGTGACTTAGTGAAACTTGATATTCTATTAAATGGTGAGATCGTCGATGCGTTCAGTACGATCGTGCACAAAGATTTTGCCTATCGTAGAGGTCGAACGGTCGTTGAAAGTTTGCGAGAGATCATTCCAAGACAACTCTTTGAAATTCCCATTCAGGCGTGTATTGGAGCGAAAGTCATCGCAAGAGAGACGATCAAGGCGATGCGCAAGAACGTCCTAGCGAAGTGTTATGGCGGAGACGTGACACGAAAGAAAAAACTATTAGAGAAACAAAAAGAAGGGAAGAAGCGGATGAAGCAGATCGGTAATGTCGAGGTACCGCAAGATGCGTTTCTAGCCGTCTTAAAAATGGATGATAAGAAGTAAGGAAGTGTCGAATATGAGTCGTGTTTCAGAGTGTTATCAAAGAAAGGTTTATGAAAGTAGAGAAGTCTTGAAGGTATCCCAAGGACGATTCCCATCGCCATCAGGCGATGGGCATTCATCTATCCCAAGATGAAGACGAAGTATGGACATCGTTAGAAGTTGTTACATTCATATTCCTTTTTGTAAAACGATCTGTAGCTATTGCGACTTTTGCAAACGATTTTATCATCCCAAGCAAGTAAGTACTTATCTAGAGGCTTTAAAGAAAGAGATTGCAACTTTCTATCAGGGAGAAACGTTAAGGACGTTATACATTGGTGGAGGAACACCTAGTTGTCTTGACATACAAGAATTAGACACACTATTTTCCATCCTCAAGACCTTCCATCTTGCGAACGATGTCGAAGTCACTTTTGAATGTAACGTGGAAGATATCACAGAGATTCTTTTGGTAAAATTGAAAGAAAACCGCGTGAACCGTCTCAGCATTGGGATAGAGACCACTTCGCCTAGATTACTAGAAAAGATGATGCGACACTATGATGAAACAGTGATCAAAGAGAAAGTTCTTCTTGCGAAACAATATTTTCCAAATATCAGTATCGATTTGATGTATGCCCTTCCTTACGAGACAGAAGAGGAATTCCAAAAGGACTTATCTTTCGTTCGGGCTCTTAACGTTCCGCACATTTCTCTTTACTCCTTGATCTTAGAAGAACATACGAAATTTTTTCTTGATCACGTGTCATTATGCGAAGAAGAGACAGAAGCCAAGTGGTATCAAGTCATCTGTGAAACGCTTAAGAAGGATGGCTATAGTCACTATGAAATCAGTAACTTTGCCAAGCCGGGTTATGAATCGCATCACAACCTCTGTTACTGGAAAAATGAACATTACTATGGCTTTGGGTTAGGAGCTGCTGGATATCTTTCACATACGCGTTACCAAAATACGCGTAGCCTCGTATCTTATGGCCAAGGAAATTATCGTAAATCGTGCGAAACTTTATCAAAAGATGATACAATGGTTTATGAGATGATTTTAGGATTAAGAACCAAGGAGGGCGTTTCCAAACAAGCCTTTTTGGAAAAGTATCAGGAAGCCGTAGAGGACGTGTTTTCCTATCAGAAAATGGTGGATCTCGGTGTGTTGGAAGACGGAGAATTCCTAAGGATCAAAGAGCATGCCTGGTACTTATCGAATGAAGTCCTCACTTGTTTTTTAGAAAGGAAGTAATTATGACGACGACAAAGACAGATACGTTTCGGTGTGAATTAGATAAAATCAAAACCGAAGAGATCAGGATGGATGCAGAACATTTAATTTCAAAGTTACCAGACTATTTCTTTGAAATTCCAGCAGCCTCGACCGGAAAATATCATCCTAGCTATGCGCAAGGGGAGGGTGGTTTGGTTCGACATACCAAAGCTGCTTTTATGATTGCTGATCTACTCCTTCAAGATCCAGCGATTGGAAAGAAATATACCGAGCGAGAGAAGGATATCATGTTGTTAGCGCTTCTCATTCACGATGGATTCAAATTAGGAAAAGAGAAGGAGCGTTATACGCGATTTGATCATCCTCTCTTAGCGGGAGAACTTGTCAAGGAAGAGAAAGAACACCTGCATTTATCCGATGACGAAATTACATTACTTTGTTCTTCCCTTGCCAGTCACATGGGACCATGGAACAAAGACTTCAATGATAATGTCGTAACGCCAGAACCCAAGACAAAGTACGAAAACTTTGTGCATATGTGCGACTATCTAGCGAGTAGGAAGACGCTCTTAGTTCCATTTGACGACAATAATAACATTCTCTATTGACACGCGTCATTTTGACGCTTACAATGGCATTAGAAAGAATGCAAAGGGGAAAACAGGAGGAGCAAAACATGAATCAATTAAAAATCACCTTATTACCAAATACTTCATTTCTAAAAGAAGATGGGACCTATGACCTTGAACGAGCGGAAGACTTCGCTGGGAAAGTAGCAGGAGTCTGTTATGACAAAGAAGGATGGGAACATAAAGCAAAGGAACCGAAAGCTGCTACAGAGAAAAGGGTCGAAAGCACGTTGAAGAGTGGACATCATTCTGTTTATGACCATCTAGAGATTACGTTTAATTTTCAAAATATTTCAAAGATATTAGCGATGGTTCTAAACAACGAGCATATGTATACGACAAGTGAAAAATCGGCGCGTTACACTGAACTTGTGCCAAAAGAAGGTTCCATGATTTCAGAAAGACAGATGATGTTATATGAAAAATGGAAGCAAATTTTAGCGAGTAAAATTCGTTGTAAGTATGATGCTATCTTTTATGAAATCGAGGACCGGAATCCGAAAGCATATCGTAAAGATGGTACCTTGATTACGACAGAGGATCGCGTAAATACTAGAATCAGGAAGTTGGCCCAAGAGAATGCACGTTATATGGTCACCGTCTTTATGCCAACGCAGATGGTACATACGGTCTCTCTTAGACAGATGAACTATATTGCTTCTTGGATGAGAGAATATATTGCCAGTGATTCGACTTGTGAGGCTTTTGAACAACCTCTCAAAAAGGAGATGGCAACCTTTTTACAAGAGTTAGAACGTTGCGGTGTTTTGGAGCCACGTTTACAGAAAAACGAGAAAAGTAGAAAACTATCTTTATTTGGGGAATCCTTAGATCAAAAAACAGATTTCTTTCGTGATGAGGCATATGGGATCTCTTATAAAGGATCCTTCGCGCATCTGGCACAGGCACACCGCCACCGAACGGTCTATTATCAAATGCAATTTTTAGATCAGGATGAATTCTTTGTTCCACCAATCTTAGAAGATAGTGAACAGCTCGTAAAGGAATGGCTTACCGATATTCAAAGCGTCAAAGAAGCTTATCCACAAGGACAACTCGTATTGATTCGCGAAAACGGTTTGTATGAAAAATTTATCGAAAAATGCGAGGAACGTTTATGTTCAGCCGCCCAATTGGAAATTATGAATCAAACGAAGGAAACCATGCAACGTTACTATGCAGCCTTGGCTTACCAAAATGATCCACGTGCCTTGGAAATGGAATCTTATACGCATGGAGCGAGATGCACGTTTCCTAATTACACTTGCGCTAAGGATTGTCACTTTAAAGAAGGAAAACAGTTAATTCGAAAAATATAGAGGAATGTTATGGAAAGAGGAAAATTAATCGTCATTGAAGGAACCGATTGTTCTGGGAAAGAGACGCAGAGTAAACTTTTAATGAAGTCCCTGGCGGAAAAAGGTTATAAAGTGGTGCGAGTCTGTTTTCCGCGTTATGATACCCCGTCAGGTAGAATTATCGCAGAACCTGTGTTAGGGAAACCTGCTTATGGACCGTGTTGGTTTCCAGAAGGAATCAAGACAGATCCTTATGTAATTTCACTTTATTATGCCGCCGATCGAAAATATAATATCAAAGAGATCAACGATTACTTAGAACAAGGTTATATCGTGATTGCCGATCGTTATACTAGTAGCAATATGGCACACCAAGGAAGTAAAATTCAAGATCAAGAAGAACGCTTTCAAATGTATGATTGGATTGATAAGTTAGAGTATTGGTTATTGAAATTACCCAAGCCTGATTTGACCGTGTTTTTACATGTTCCATATGCCTTTTCGATGGCCCTTGCGAAAGAGCGACAGGAAGCAGGAGATGTTGCCGAAGTAAGTGAAGAACACCTAAAAAACTCGGAGCAAGCTTACGTTGAATTATCGAAGCTATATCATTGGGAGACCATCGATTGCATTGGTAAAGATGAAAAACTGAAGCCTATTGCTGAAATTCAGCATGAGGTCTTCCAATCAGTCACTGATCACTTCGATCTATCTCATTCCTTTCGAAAAGTAGAGGAAGGGCCACAGATATCGTTTGATTTAGAAGTTTAAAAAAGAAGTTGAGATCAGATCGTCTCAACTTCTTCAATTGGGCTTACTTTAAATTCAGGAATCACAAGAGGTTCTTCAGGAACTTCTTTTTTTGCATCTTCCCTTGGCAGGATTTCGATTTCTGGTTCTTCTTCCTTGACACTAGGCGATGGCGTAGATTCCACTTTTGGTTCGACGACATCTTCTACTTTAGCTGGTTCTGATTTTCTAGCTTCTTCTTGAGGAGTGGTTTCCTTTTCTTCTTCTTGTTTTTCCATTTTTAATGCAGGAATGTTAATTTCTTTTGAAGGGGAATCTTCCTTGCTTTCTTGGAAAGCCGTTTCTTGACGTTTTTCTTCTTCCTTTTTGTCTTCCTTAGTTCCAGCTTTGACGAAGGCTTCGCCATAATTGTCCTCGAGTTCATCGTCAATTTCAACCATCTTGTAGATTTCCTCAAAGGTCGTTTCACCCGTCAATACTTTTTCGAGACCATCTTGCAAAAGAGTTGTGACATCTTGCGTATAAACCATCGTTTTCAATTCATCCTTCGAGACGTTTGCGTTACTGATCACATCCCGAATATTTTCATTGATTAACAACACTTCTTGAATGGCGGTACGACCACGGTAGCCGTGACGACATTCAGGACAGTCTTGCGTTCCGACATCGTAGATTTCCATAACATCTTTTCCAAGTAATTGTTTGAAGACCTTCTTTTCGTAATCATTCGTTGGACGTTTGATCCTGCATTTTGGACAAAGGGTTTTCACTAATCGTTGGGAGATAATTCCCGTAAGAGCACTTGATAATAAATACTTTTCTACATCCATATCGAGAAGTCGTTCAATCGTACTTAAAGAATTGTTCGTATGGATCGTCGATAAGACCAAGTGTCCTGTGATGGAAGCACGTACGGCAATTTGAGCTGTTTCACTATCACGAATTTCACCGATTAAGATGATATTCGGGTCTTGACGTAAAATAGAGCGGAGTACGCGAGCAAAGTTTAAACCAATTTCACTGTTGACCTGGACTTGGTTGATTCCTTCAATATTCATTTCAATTGGGTCTTCGACCGTGATGATGTTCGTATCTTCTTTGTTTAATACTTGAAGCATGGAATACACGGTCGTACTTTTCCCAGTACCCGTTGCACCAGTGACTAAGATAATG
>CAZJUW010000053.1:0-6246 GCA_964549325.1 uncultured Muribaculaceae bacterium | reverse complement strand
GTTGATGAGGCTTTACGACAAAGCAAACTGGGCAAAACGGCATCATCAGATGGTTCTCTTTGGAAGATATCATTGTAAGGCGATGAAGCCAGAATGTAATGTGTGCCCCTTAGCAAGTATCTGTCAGTATCCAAACAAGTAACAAAAACAGCTTGGAACAATCCAAACTGTTTTCTTATGACTTTTTTAGGAGATTGTATAAATGACTTTGTAATCTTCTTTATAAGTCTTATAGACGACGTGATATGTCACATAATAAGTATCGGCAATAGATAGTGTATTATCAGCATTTACAATACCTTCATCGTCTGTAATCGTTACTGTAAATGAGGCTTTTTCTGTAACGTCTTTCCCATCCTCTAAGACGGTGATGACATCTTTGCCATCTAAAACGACGGTTCCAACTGATCCGTTTACGGTCGTCGATCCTACGAAGTTACTCGTGATGACTGCAACGGCTTCTTCCTCTTCGAGGTCGAAGACGGCTGCATCACTTTGATTCGTCGTATAGTCTTTAAAGGTTGCGACAACTTTATATGTTCCGTACGGGCTCTTGGCATTATTGATCGAATAAGTCGTCTTATCGGTAAAGCCGAGTAAACTATCATTAAAGTATACGTTATATCCAAAAGTACCGAAGCTATCCAGTCGATCTCCTGGACTGACCTGGTTCCAAGTGATCGTTACTTTTTTAGTTGTCTGATTATAAGTGACTTTCAATCCTGATGGAGTTGCGAGTTTCACATACTGTTTGGCTGTTTCCGTAGGTTCTGTTCCCTTTTTGAAGTATTCGTAAACGACATTGGTACTTCCTTCTGGAGCAAGTAGTGGAGGATTTGATCCCATGTCAACGCCAACTTGAACGACACTATCTGGCATTGAAAAACTTTCACGATCTTGTTCGAAAACATTTTCTGCTAGAGCCTTAAAGAGTTTTTCACGTTGGGTTGATCCAGATAAGTTGTGCATGCAATATTCAGACGTGCTGACGTTGTAACCATACCACATTCCGATCACCGTCTTCGTCGTATAACCGATGACCCATGAGTCACGAATGGCATCTTCCGGTAATCCTTTATCCGCAATTGTTTGGGCATCGAAGTTCGTTGTTCCTGTTTTACAGGCGACATTCGGAATCGTCGAACCCATGATCGTCACATCTTGTAATACAGAAGTGATCATGTAAGCAGTCGAGTCACTCATCGCTTTGTGACGATTTTCTTCGTGCTCTACCGTTTTGTCATTATCACGATAGATGATCTTGGAAACTGTATAAGGTTCATTATAATATCCACCGTTAGAGAAAGCAGCATAGGCAGCACTCATATCGAGAGGAGAGACTCCAGTAAAGGCGCCGATGGCATGGGCTTCGTGAATTTTTCCGTTTTCAATTTCTGGTTCGATACCTAAGCCTTGAACGAATTCGATGATCTTTTTATTGTCGACTTGTTGGAAAGCCTTTAATGCCGGAATATTACGAGAGGCAGAAAGCGCTCTACGAAGAGTAATCGTTCCATAGTAGCTACCATCCCAGTTGTTGATTGTTCTACCATCACTATAAGTGTACGGAGCATCATCGAATAGCGTGTATGTTGAGAAGTTGTTGTATTCCATGCCTGGACCGTAGTCGAAGAGTGGTTTGGCGGTTGATCCAGGTTGCCGTTTTACGCCCGTTGCATAAGCGATACGACTGTCTCCTGAATAGTTTCGTCCATTTCCGATCGCTAAAATCTTTCCTGTCTGTGAATCGAGAACAGAAATTCCTGCTTGGATCTGATCATCGACCCAGTCAAACCCATCTCCCGCCAGGATACGATTGACCGCATCTTGTTTTGATCGATCTAAGTTCGTATATACTTCTACCGGCGTAATGTAAGGATTCAGGTTGTACTTTTCTTCTAGTTCCTCTACGACGGTGTCGATGTAACTTTGATATGGTGTTGCGACAGAGTCATTGCTGACCGTTAAACTTTCCATTGGAATACTGTTTGCAATATCGTATTCTTCTTGGGTGATATATCCATGACGTTTCATTAACTTTAAGACTGTTTCCCGTCTTTCTGTTGCATTTTCTGGGTTGACGTTCGGCCGATAAGTATTCGGTGATTGGAACATGCCAGCGATCGTTGCTGCCTCACTCAAGTTTAATTCTTTGACGCTCTTCCCAAAGTAATATTGACTCGCTTGCTCGACGCCGTAGATGTTTCCCCCTAGAAGATGGTTATTGACGTAGAACTCGAAGATTTCTTCCTTGGTATATTGTTTTTCGAGTTTAAATACGGCAAGGTAGATATCTGTAAATTTACGTATAATTCCTTCAATCCCAGAAGATTCAAAGGAGGTGAAACTGTTCTTGATAACCTGCATTGAGATCGTCGAAGCACCACCGGCATTTTGACCCAATAACTGTCCTACGGTTGCTTTTAAGAAACGTGGGGCATCAAATCCATTATGTTGGAAGTAGCGAGAGTCTTCGGTGGCGACGATTGCATCAATTAAGACTTCTGGTAGTTCATCATAACTTACCTTTTCCCGTTTTTCTGCTCCTAATTCAGCATATTCCACGCCATCGCTGTCATAGAAGTGACTCGTCTCCTTCGTATTGAGTTGTGATACGTCAAATTCTGGTGCTTTGACGACGACGTAACCTATGAACACAATGCCGCCAATGCACGCTAGGAGAACAAGACTTAAGAAGACGATCATGATGATGTTGACCACTCTCTTTTTACGTTTGCTCTTGATATGATCTAAAATTCTTGCTACGCCGATGATGATTCCAGCGACGATTCCTAAGATCAGCGTGATGGATAAGCCCATCGTGAAGTAGCCAATGATTAGGTATAGCAAGACGGCGATTAGGATTCCAACTTTGAGACTTAGGTTTTGCTTTTTCTTTGTTCCATTAGAATTTGCTTTCCCTACCATATTCTTAGACGTCACCTTAATCTCCTTCGTCGGTTCGGTCAGCGCCTTTTTCTTCTGTCTTGAAGTTGTTCTATTATTTGGTTTCTTGCTTTGACTTTCTTTCTTCTTTGCCACAGTTCATACCTCCATATATCTGGTCGATCACTTCTAGATAGTCGACTCTTGGTCTATATTTATCTTTGATGAGATACCCCACTTCTTTAAAATAAGTAAGCGGGATCGACTTTCGATCATTGTGATCTAAAAAGTCCATCAACTTTTCCCCTGTCAGTAAAAATGTAAGATTACATGTGACGAAACGGACGATCAAGAAACAGATACCTCCTTGGGAAAGAACCTGTCTTAGATGAACGATCTGATGAGGATGAATGTTGTTAAGTGGAAACGAGGTTGTTTTCGTCGTTTCTTTCGCTTCAAAGTCAATGTATTTTCCTCGATAGATCCCATTGTAATCCGTCGTCGATGGCATCTCGAAAAAAGCTTCTTTGATAATGGCTTCTCTTCTAGAAGGATAGGCAACTTTTGTAATTTTAATTGGTGTTGGCTTCTTATAGATGTAGGCACGTTTCTTTTCTCGATAGTATTCGTTACTTTGATTAAGGGCCGCTTCTAGATCCATGCCACGGTTTCCATACTCGATGTTCTTACTGTTCTTTTCCTTCTTGATGCCACTTGGATACTTCATTTCATCACCTGATATAGATTATACTATAGGAATCCGTTTTTTTCCATCTTTTTGCGGATAAAAACTGCAAAAATAAATTCTAATTTTGTCTTCCTTTGTCGAAAGTGCTGTAACGCCTTCTAAATTGCGATATAGTAAGTATGAGGTGAACAAAATGAACCAGTTTGAAATTACCAAAGTCCTAACCCGTATGATGAATCTTACAAAGACAGCATCTCTGGTGGCCAAAAGTCTTAGCCCATTAGTGAATAGCGAGAAGACTCCACATTAAAATCGCTTTACTTTTCGGTGCTTTTTTGTTATCATAAGCCTCGATATAGGGAGGGTATTATGCCGTATTATCGTCCAAGCTCACATCATGTAAAAGTGAACCGAGAAAATATGAAATATCTTGGTGAGGGAGCCTGTGGTAAAGTTTATCATGACTCACATATCATATGGAAAAAGTATTTTTATAGAACTGAATATCAGGATCGAATATCGCCACCTATCTTTCGGCTGTTACAAAGCATTCAAAATCCCCATCTGATAGAACTATATGATCTTTACTATCGATGCTATAAGCCAGCCGTATTCCCTTTCTATCCAGATGCTTATACGGCAAAGTATTATCCTGATCATTCCGTGAATATTTTAAGTGAACCAAAGGACTATCTTATTGAGAATTTTCATGAATTGGATCAATTATTTGAAAGGCTGTCAAGGGAAAATGTATTGGTTACTGATGTAACTTCTGGAAATTCGATTTTGGGACGGGAAGGAATTGTTATCATCGATCCTGATCATTTTCGTTTTTCAAATTTGCCAAAAGAAAAGACGATGCTCGAAAACAAACGAGCATTACTTTTTCTGATATACGAACTGTGTAATCATGCACTTGCTAGTATGCGACTTTCACCTGATTGGGATGGGAGAAGCCCACTTCAAAGAGCCCCAGCGGAAATTTCTCTTTTTGAGTTGACTTCGCAAACGGATATCGCGAAGAAACTTTCTCAAAAGTTGTCTTCCGTTTCTCGACCCTTAGATTATTTCGTTAGATAACTAGGGTTCGTCTTTTATATGAAATCGTAGGGGATTTGGGTGAGTCAATATGAATTATTACAATCGTGATGGACGAAAATTAGATCTTTTCGTGGAAAATTTAGTTTATCTAAGAAGTGGGTATCATGCTCAGGTTTTTCATGATGCGAGTAGGGCTTTCAAAAAGTATTATCAGGATGTACCTACTACCGAAAGAATTTCATTACCGATGTTTGATTATCTTCGAGGAATGCATCATCCACATTTGATCACATTAGACGACGCTTACTGTGAATTAGAGGAAGATCGACTCTTTTTGTTACAGAATCAGATCATTCCGTTTCAAGTTGATGCTTATACGTCAGCTTATTATGTCGATCCTTCGATCAATGTGTTACTTGCATCAACGGACTATCTCATCGACAATTTTAGAGAACTCGATCTTTTACTTGAAACTTTTACAAGGGATGGAGTGATGGTAACCGATCTGTTTCGCAAAAATGTTATTTTAGATCCTGATCATATGATCTTAATTGATCCGGATGGTTTTCGAATAGAAGAAACGATGATGCTTTCTTATCAGAATAAAAAACGTTTAGTAGGACTGTTAAAAGATATTTGTCGAAGTGCGGCCTTTCACACACCGGAAGTAGCGGTCATGCCATCGAAGGTTATGAACTTGTTGGATATCGAAGTTCATCAGGATACAGATGTTGCTTATGAACTATTCAAAAAATTAAGATCTTTTTCCCGCCCGATCGATTATCTAAAAGAAAAATAGAAAACGAGTTTCTCATCGTACTTCCATTGACAAAGCACCGATTATTTGCGACAATACTAGCATAAGGGATTGGTGATTTTTACATGTATCAAAATAAGATAGCTCTTTCGCCACAAGACATTCTAGAAAAAGAATTCAAGATCGATACGCGAGGATATCGTTTAAAGGAAGTTGATCAATTTTTAGATACGATCATCGGAGACTATGAACAGTTCTTTGCGATCATTAAAGATCTCGAAAAAGAGAAAGAACAACTGCTAAGTGAAATCATGAGTCTAAAGCAAGAACTCCGCAACAAGGAGACGAACATTCAGATCGCTAGGACACAGGATCGTGGAGAGGTGACGAATATTGATATTTTAAGACGTCTTTCACAACTCGAAAAAGACGTCTATGGGAAAATGGAATAATACTTTGACAAACGCTGTACTTTTTATAGTATAGAGGAAAGTCCATGCTCGCAAAGGGCTGTGATGTCCTTTTGTTCGTGCCTAGGGATAACCTAGGGTAGAGAAATCTAACGGCGCTAAAATAACCTAAGTTTCGATAAGGTTAAAGTAAGCATAACGTGCCACAGTGACGATACTTTGTGGAAACGCAAAGGTGAAACGTTGGTAAACCCCGCGAGCGAGAAACCCAAATTTTGGTAGGGGAGTTCCACGGAAGGAAAGAAAACGGAAGTGGAAACCGACTTGTTCGGTAGATAGATGTTTGTCGCCTAGGAAACTAGGTTACAGAACGTGGCTTATAAAGTATTATTTTGTAATTGTTTGAAAGAAGGTGATCCCTTGAAAGAACTGGGAGATTACTTAAAAGAAAATCGTGAAAACCA
>CAZJUW010000052.1:0-6265 GCA_964549325.1 uncultured Muribaculaceae bacterium | reverse complement strand
TTGAAAGTTCAATAAACTCTTTATAAGATAATGGAAAAATATTAAATAAGACATATCTTCCAGTTTCCCGCATCTTCTTATCCCAACTAATATTTTAATAAGATCACTATCATAAAAACCTCTAATTCTAGATAAATAAGTTTCTCTTTTAAGCATTTTAATCACCATATAAATCATATATTATTTATTACATTTTGTCAAGTTATTTCTAATTACAGAAATAACTTTTGGTTTTTCGACATTTATTTCATAGTTTATATATTGGTTTCGGCAGTAATAATCTTAAAAGTTGATCCTGGCTCATACGATGCCCAGATTGGCAAGTTTCGTGACAGTTCTTCTTGCGTGTAATTCTGATAGTTATTCGGATCGTAATTAGGCCGCGAACTCATCGCTAAAATCTCACCGTTATTGGGATCAATTACAAGTGCAAGAGCCATATCAGGGTTAAACATGTCGACAACGTTATCGAGTTCTCGTTCGACCGATTTTTGGATGTTATAATCGATCGTCAATTGGATATTCATCCCTTTCTGAGGCTCTACATACACATCGGATAACTCGAGTTTGTTTCCTTTTGCATCCGAAAAATACTTGATTGCACCACTCTTTCCGGTCAGATACTTGTCATACTGCAGTTCCAGGCCAGATAATCCTTGATTGTCTATTCCAACATAGCCAAGTACGTGGGAAAGCTCTTCTCCAAAGGGATAATAGCGTTTTGATTCTTTTACCAAATAAACACCATCAAGATGAAGCGCCTCAATGGCATCTGCCGTTTCATAAGAGAGTCTTCTGCCTTCTGGATGAACACGTTCAATTGAAGTAACCTTATTTACATGCTTTGCCATCTCATCTTCACTTACGCCCAAAATTCGAGCAAGTTCTTGCGTTGCTTTGTCTTTATCTTTAATCTGATTCGGGACGAGAACAAGTGAAGTCGTCGTCAAGTTATCCGCTAAAACAACTCCGTTACGATCCAAAATCTGTCCCCGATCTGCTTCGACTGGAAGTTCTCGACTCCAAAGGTCACTTGCGAGTTCTGATAACTTACGATAACCAAATACCTGTGTATAAAAAACTTTGCCAATGATAATGATAAAAGCCAAAATCAACACGAACAAAATGACCTTCATTCTTTTATCGATCTTCTTTACAAACAAAGCGTCTCACCTCTTCTACTTTATATGAAACAAGTGCATGAAGTAGAAGAAATTTCCAATGACTAAAAGATTCTCACCTAAGAAGAAAAAAAGAAGATTGTTAACAAGGAAACGACATTCTTATCAAAGTTTCAGTGAGTAGATCTTCTCTCCTTCCTGGCCCCATGCACTGGAAACTGTTCATTGTCTACTAGAACAATATTTTCATGCTTCATAAAGCTTCCTCTTTGGCTACGAACCCCACACTCGTTTTTTCTGGAGTGTACATTTGATTCAAAATCACGATATGTCAACAGAAAATGTCAAATGGAGAAGCAAAAATGCAATTTCTCTCAAAGGAAACACGGAAGTAACCTTTTTCCAGCCCTATTTGCCGAAAAACATATAATATGTTACGATAAATTTAAGAAAGAAGGAAGAGCATGTCCAGTTTAGAAGAAAGAAGAATCAAAAATTTTAAAAGTAACCGTCACATACTATTAGGAATCAATTTGCCATCACTTGCTTTGACTGTAGGAACGCCAATCGTAAATTATCATGTTTTGGCGAAACCAACTCCAATTGCTTTGGCGATTACCATCAACGCAGGATTGATTACGCTAATTACTGCAGTAACCATTGGATGCAACGAGTATAATTTGAAGAAAGAAAAACAAAACGGCAAAACACATCAAAAAAAGAGGAATTAACATCCTCGTTTTAATCCTGGAATTTCGGTGCAAGCGTCACAGTAAGTTGTGTCTCTCCATTCAGAGGAGAACCTTCTACCAAACTTTGTGATGTAACATAACCATTTCCTTCTATTGTAATCGTCATATGAAGCAGACTCGCAAACGTCTCTACTTCTTTTTTTGACCATCCAGATAGATTTGGCACTGTAACGTTCGTACCGCTCGTCAGGAGAAATACCTTATCTTTCGACGTCACTGTCATACTCTTAGAAGGATACTGATCAATCACTTTCTCGCCATCTCCAATCACAACCGTAGAAATGCCTTTACTAGAAAGATCTGTTACTGCACTATCTTTTAACTGGTTGATATAGGAAGGCATTTCATACTCTGGAAGGTCTTCCACCGCACTTTCACTACCATCATCCCCATAGTACTTACTAATGTTCGCAACAACACTCTTGACTGCATCCCAAATTGGTTTTGCATATCCATTTGTCGGTCGTTTGATTGAAGCATAGATGATCACCTTAGGATCATCCATCGGATAGATTCCCGCAAACGAAGAGATGACGTCGCTCGCTCCTGTGAGGTAACCGCTCCCATCCTCCGATGCGATTTGTGATGTTCCAGTCTTACCAATTAGATTATAGCCAATCATGCGGAACCCAGATCCTGTATTCCCGATACCGTAGACCGTGTCATACATCAATTGTTTAATCTTATTGACCGTTTCGGTCGACGCTACTTTCGTAATTTCTTTGCGCTTTCCTTCATAAATTACTTCTCCCGTATCATGATCGACGATCTTTTCGACGAGATATGGCTTTAGTAACATCCCATCATTCGTAAGAGACGTCAGTGCCTGAATGTTCTGCACTGGCGTCGTTGTAATTCCTTGTCCAAAACCAGCATTAAATACTTCAGTTTCATATTTAAATTCAAGTTTTCCTGTCGCTTCATTCGGTAGTTGAATCCCTGTCTTAGCACCAAAGCCAAGCTTCTTAAAGTACTTTAACAAAATAGTCTGATTCAAATGTCTCGCGATTAGGTTGATGACGCCAACATTACTTGATAATGCGAAGCCTTGATCGAAAGTAATATCACCCCAGCCATCGCGGTTCCAGTCACCAATCACTGTTCCATCTGACGTCGTATAGGTTCCTGAATGGTAAGTCTCATTCCCATCATAAACACCATTTTCCATCGCGGCCATATAAGTAAAGATCTTCATCGTCGAACCAGGTTCATATGGAAGAGCAACATTATAATCCATATAGTTGGTCAAATTTCTCGTATTTGGATCAAACGATGGTGTGGAAGAAGAAGCTAAAATCTTACCCGTTTTAGCATCCGCAATCATCATCGTAAACCACTCAAAGTTATAGTTTGCATCCGCGTCTTTCAACGCTTGTTCGACGAAGAATTGAATATTACTATCAATCGTTAAATAGACGTCTTTGCCATCTTCAGCTTCTTGGCGGATTTCTTTTGTATTCGCAATCTTATATCCTTTTAAATCTTTTTGATACGTGACATAGCCATCTGTTCCAGAAAGGATATCGTCATAGTATTTCTCAATGCCAAGCTCACCTACAATCGTCTCCTTACTCTCGTCTTCCCCTTCCTCCACTTCCGTCTTAGCATAACCTAAGGTATAAGAGAGAAAATCTCCGTTTGGATAGTACCGTTTCTGAGTTTCAATGAAATCAAGTCCTGGAAGAGCAAGTGCCTCGATCTTCTCCTTCGTAATTTCGGTAAGTCCCCGTCCTTTGGAACCAAACTCCGTTTGATAGACATCTTTCGAAAGTAAAGCAAGAATTTCTTCTTCACTCATCTCTAAAATCGGCGCAAGAGCCTTCGCAGTCGCCTCTTTATCGACAACATGTTGTGGATTTTCAGGATCTGTCGTACGCTTTTCTTCCAAGTAAGCAATCAATTTATAAGAAGATACATTTTGGGCTAACACCGCACCGTCAGAGGAATAAATCGTTCCTCGTTGAGCCTTTAAGACTTCTGTTTTCGTCGTGCGCTTACTAGCTAGTTCAGATAGATCTACACCATCGATCTCCTTCGCAAAGACGATCTGTACGACCCTGGCCCCAATCACTACAAACACGAAAAGAGCAAGGATCAACACGAAACCGCTCATTTTCACATTGTTCCTCGCTCTTTTTTTCACTTTATCACGTCCTATTAATTCTCCGAAATGGTCTTTATATTATCATTATTGTAACTCAATCCCTGATCTTTCGCAACCTCCTGAATCTTATCGAGGGACGCTAGTTCGTTGATCTTCATCGAAATACTTTCATTCTTCTTTCGTTGCGATTCCAGCAATTGTTTCTGCTCTTCGACTTCGAAATTGACTTTGGATAAAGTTGCTTTCGTACCAACGATCAAGACTGGACTTGCGACAGCCAGTACGATCGCAAGGGTATAAAGAAGTCGTTCAAACTTACTCATCTTAAGTCGTTTCTTTACTGTTCGCATAGTTCCTCCTATCGAATCCGTTCAATCACGCGTAACTTCGCACTGCGAGACCGAGGATTGTTTTTTATTTCTTCTTTGCTTGGCAAAACTGCCTTTCGTGTCACCAATTGATAACGTGGCAGATACTCCGCAGGAATTTTGGGAAGTCCTTGCACACGTGGGTCAACTGCCGTTAATTCTTTCATTTTATTTTTTACGATACGGTCTTCTAACGAATGGAAGGTGATGACAGCAACACGTCCGCCTACTTTCAAGAGCGAAGTTGCTTGATCAAGTCCCGCTTCTAAGGCATCCAACTCGTGGTTCACTTCAATTCGAATCGCTTGGAAAATTTGACGTGCGGGATGTTTTTCTTTTCTCACCTTCATCGGTACGGCTTGTTTGATCACTTCAACGAGCTCAAGTGTACTTTCGATTGGCTTTTCACTTCTTACTTTCACAATTTCTTCCGCAATTCTTCGTGAAAACTTATCTTCGCCGTAGCGATAAAAAATATCCGCAAGTTGCTCTTTCGAATAGGTATTGACAACGTCGTATGCCGAAAATGGCTGTGCCATATCCATTCTCATATCGAGTTTTGCATCATGGTGATAACTGAATCCCCGTTCTTCTTCATCTAGCTGTGGACTGGAAACTCCAAGGTCAAACAAGACTCCATCCACCTCTTCTACTCCCAACTTTTCAAGTTCCCTTTTCATATTGTCAAAGTTACTCTTGATGATATGAAAGTTTGAAGCGATGGACTGGAGCCTTTCCCTGCTGGCCGCGATGGCCTTCTCGTCTTGGTCAAAGGCGAATAAACAACCCCTTTTTATTCTTTTTAACACTTCACTTGAGTGACCTGCGTATCCCAAGGTAGCATCGACGATAATGCTATCTTCTTTTAAATTGAGAGCACTTACTGCTTCTTCTAACAAAACACTAATATGCATGCACTCACCTACAAATCGAGAGTTCCATCGAATAGATTTTCGGCAATGTCTGATAATTTGTCTAAAGAAGTATCGAAGAAGCCTTCCCAACTTGCTTTAGACCAAATTTCAAGGCGATCTCCTACTCCCACGACGACACTTTCTTTCACGATGTTTGCGTAACCCAAAAGAGGACTAGGAAGGTTGACTCGACCTTGTCTATCAAACTCTACCTCCGTTGCTCCTGATAAGAAGAAACGATTAAATTCACGTGCATCACGTTTGGTAAAAGGGAGGGATTCTAATTTGGATACAATTTTTTGCCATGTAGAGTAAGGGTAGACGAACAAGCAGTTTTCAAGTCCTCTGGTGACGATGAACTTTTCTCCTAATTCGTCTCGAAATTTCGAAGGTATTATTAGTCTTCCCTTATCGTCAAGGGAATGATGATACTCTCCCATGAACATATAAATCCCCCACTTTTCACCACTTTTAACCACTGCACATGTTTATCGTACTATAAAGAAGGAAATTTGTAAATAAAAAAAACATATATGACAAAGATTTGACACAACACACTCTCTCCCAAAAAGAAAAAACCTCAATGGTTTCTCTCACTAAGGTTTCCTTTTTCATTTTCACACGCCTAACTTTTTCCACTATGATAGATGAGAAGAAAATTTTTTTAGCTCCTCCTGACTAAATCCCGTGCATCGTTCAATCAACGTGAGATCGAGTTTTTCTTTTAACATCTCTTTTGCTGCTTGCAATAAGCCACTTTTTCTACCTGTCTTTTCTCCTTCTTCCCTACCTTCTTGCCTTGCTAAATCTTTTAATGCCCATTCATGATCGTAACTCTCTCCAAAGCCTACTTCCATACTCGCTTCCTCTGCTTCTTTGACATATTCACTCATTACTTCACCTACTATTCTACTTCTCTATTTGATCCATCGTTAACCCCGTACACTCTAGAATCAACTTTTTATCAATGCCACGTTTTAACATCTCTTTTGCTGCTTGCAATAGG
>CAZJUW010000051.1:0-6269 GCA_964549325.1 uncultured Muribaculaceae bacterium | reverse complement strand
AGTTCGATTGGTTTACTTCCAATTCTAGCTTTCGTCAAAATAGAAAGTTCATCAAATACTTTTCGAAAACTATATTCTGTATTGACGATCTCTAATTTGTTTGCTTCAATCTTTGAAATATCTAAAACGCCATTTACAATCTCTAGTAAGTTATCTGACGCTGTAAGGATATCTTTTAATTGATCCTTCACATCCTCTGGTAAGTTCGGATTTTCATTTAAAGCATGACTAAACCCTGTAATGGCATTTAAAGGAGTCCTGATCTCATGTGACATATTCGATAAAAAATCGGTTTTGGCAGCATTCGCCTTTTCGGCTTGGGCTTTGGCAATATTTAGTTGCTCAATCATGTGCATATCAGGATTTTCAATCGTGAAATACATCAATGTCACAATAATGGACATGACAAAGTTCGCTAAAAGAATACTAGGATAAATGGCTTGAATTAACCCTGATATGATCATTAGGGCAACAAATGCAACCGATGGCAAATATCTTTTAGATTTCAATTCTTTAATATGTAAAATTAGAATTATCAAAATAATAAAAGCATACAGAAATAAGCCCAGGGTAAATATGGTTTGACCAAGTCCATAGGTGTTGCTCACTTGTCCTGAGGAAGAGTAATTAAAACGTAACTGAAACACCAAAATGGCAATCACGCAGAGGCCATGTATCACATAAAGGAATACATAAAATGGTGAGCTTTTCACTAGATCTTTAAAACTTTTAATTTCTTTAGAAATACTAATATTATATATCAAAAATAACAATCCCCACGTAAGAAGACAGCACATAAATATTTTTTTCAAAATGATCTTCCATAGATAAAATTCTGGCGTAACGATGAATGCACTGGTAATTTCAAATACTAAGCAACAAAGGGCCACGACGATGATGATCGAAAATATTTTATTTTCAAAAGTAGGGATCTTCTCCTTTGTGAAATATACAACGCTAATGATAGCTAAGAAGACAAAACTAGCAATACTAAAACAAACGAACGGATTTACATTCATGTTTTTTCCCCTACTTTCTAAAAAAGTATAACATAAAAGAGCAACAAAAAAAACGTGTTTTTCATTTTACACGTATTTTCTGGAGAGGCTTTCTACCATTTTGTTCAAACTCGCTGATATTGCTTTCTTCTAATTTTATAAAATCCATCTTTTGCATAGAAGAAGTAAGAGGAATACGCTCTTTTCTAAATTCATAAGTAGACGGTTTATAAAAATCATAATAACCACGGAGATCTTCTTCTAACCGTGAAACAACCCGCGTCATTACGCCATTTAATTCCTCTGGTGGGAGACTCCAATACGATTCATGCAACACGACATGGCAAGAAACTGTTTTATCTGTCTTAGGATCAGGAGCAGCAACACAACAACACTCAACCACCTCATCATATTGATCGACGATCTTTTCAATCAATTCCGTAAAAATCTTTCCTGTCTGAGTTCTGATAATTCTTTTATTTCTAGTACAATACCATATCTTGCCATTCGCATCGGCATAGGCCTGATCACCAGTGCGAACAAACTTCTTTCCATCACGATAAATGATCGTTTCCTCGTTTGCTCTTTCACTATCACCTACATAGCCTTTCATGACCGTAGGTCCATGAACCAAAAGCTCACCAATATATGGCTTTCCATCGGGATCGAGACCATAAGGAAGTTCCTCAAGATTCTCATCTACAATCATATATTCGTTGCCTGGCATTGGCCACCCACAACAACCATAATCCGTCTTTTCTACACCATCAAGATCAAAATTGACAGCAAAACAACCAAATTCCTCATTTTGTCCATAACCAAATTGATTTTTACAATTACTTCCACCTTTTGCCAAAATGTCATCTGTCTCTTTATCATCTTCTGGAGTCATTCGTTCTCCACCATAACCAATGAAATGGATATAAGATAAATCTTTTCCCTTCACTCTAGGGTCCTCTTGGAACCGCTTCACGAAGGAAGGTACCGTGAAGTAAACACCAGCCTTTGTCTTTAACACAGTTGGAATAAACTCATTGCGATCATAAGTTGCGATCAAATGAGAGTTCATATTATAAAAACGGGCTACATGATGACTTTCCAGCCCCCAGGCGACAATCGGTGGAACAATTTGGCAAAGGGAATCATCAGGATAAAGTTTTAACGGTAATAAAGTTGACTGATATATCGCCGAATTCATCATGTAATCCGTCATCGCAACACGCTTTATTGGACCCGTTGTACCGCCCGTGTGAACGATGATAGAAGTTCTATCCAACTCGTATGGGTTATGAATTTCACAATCTTCTCTATAATAAGTAGAAATAAAATCATCCCAGGAAATAAATCTTGCATCCTTGTCTTGATCCATATAATAACTAGCTTTAGCGGCGATCTTTTCTTTGACAATATAAGCATCTAGACCCACTAAAGCTCGGTCAAATTTAGTTCGCTTTTCTTCTTCTGTTTGATTGATACGTTCTATATTTTCCTTAAAAAAATTTGTCTTAGACAGTGCATTCAGCCCAAAAACTTGTGTCCGATACTTTGCTTTCATAGTGGGTTTAAAAGAATCTTGAACAGAATTAACTACGACAAAAGAAACATCTGTATCCTTAATCGCTTCTTTAATAATCCCATATAAAATGTCTATCGTAAAAATCGCTTTGGCTTTTGATTCTTTAATCAGATTATGCACCATCGTTGGATTAAGGCCCTGTGGGTTCGTCCATTCAGTACAGACCCCCATCATATTGAAACCATAAAGGGCAGCTTCCATCTCTGGTGTGTTCAAACAAAACATCAAAACAACATCGTCTCGTTTTAATCCTGCTCCAATCGCTGACTTTGCAACCATCTGTTTCATTTTTTCTAACGTTACGTTGTCAATCTTTGTACCATAGAAACTTAATGCCAACGATTCTGGCTTATAGTATGGTGACTCCAAAATCATATCATTAATTGATTTTTTTGCGTAATCAGGATCATAATCAAAGGGTGGAAGTGTTCCTAAGTAGGGCTTGTCAAGACTAGTGAATCCCGTACGCGGTCCCTGTATTTTTCCCGTTCCTAAATCTCGTAAATAAAGATCACGTAGTTTCTGCTCTCTAATATCTAGATTTGCAACCTGTCTTCTATATTCATCTAATTGCATAAGATATTCCCTCTTTCAATCGAAAAATTTTTTAAGATTCTCTTAATTTCTAAACTCAAAATAGTAGTCTAAGATGCGTACTTTATCGCCTTCTTGACATCCCATTTCGACTAATTTATCATCAATTCCCATTTTACGCAACTTTTTGGTGAAACGCAAGACGCCCTCTTCTTGCGAAAACTTCGTCATCTTGAAGAGCTTTTCAATCTCGTCTCCAGAGATCACCCAATCATTACCCTCACGCGTAATCGTGAATGGTTGTTCCTTTTCAAATTTATAAAGAACATGGCTTTCGAATTGATCTTCTTCGAAAAGATCAACATCAGGTAATTCTTCTAATACTTTTGCAAGATAATCAACGACATCTCCTAAGCCTTGATTCGTCGCTGCACTCACCTCGAAGATACGATCATGTACCTTTTCTTGAAATACCTTCAGGTTTTCTTTTGCTCCTTCAATATCCATCTTATTGGCAACGATCACCTGTGGTTTCTTGGTAAGCTTCTCACTGAATTTGGCAAGCTCTTGATTGATCATCACATAATCTTCGTAAGGATCTCTTCCTTCACTTCCACTCATATCAACGACATGTAAGATCACTTTCGTTCGTTCAATATGACGTAAGAAACGATCACCTAGACCTTCTCCTTCACTAGCTCCTTCGATGAGTCCTGGAAGATCCGCCATGACGAAACTATATCCATTTGTCGCTTTGACGACGCCTAGATTTGGCGATAACGTCGTAAAGTGATAAGCGGCAATCTTTGGCTTTGCTCTACTCACCATTGAGATAATCGTACTTTTGCCAACGCTTGGAAGGCCAACGAGGCCAACGTCTGCGAGCATCTTCAATTCAACTTTCAAATATCGTTCTTCACCAGGTTCTCCATTTTCAGAAAACTCTGGTGCTGTATTGGAATGGGTCTTAAAGGAAGCATTTCCTCTGCCACCACGTCCACCTTTGGCAACGACGACTTGATCATCCTTCTTTTTTAGGTCGCCTAGGACGAAGCCGGTATCAAGATTGGTAATCACCGTTCCTTGTGGCACACGAACAATCACAGGATCACTAGAAGCACCATGTTGATTCTTGCCTCTTCCGTTCTCGCCCTTCTTACCCTTAATCTCTTTTTGATACCGAAGATCCAAAAGCGTATGCAGTCCTTCGTCTACTTGGAAGATGATCGAAGCACCATTCCCACCATTGCCGCCATTCGGTCCACCCAAAGGAACGTATTTTTCTCTACGAAACGAACTACAGCCATCGCCGCCTTTTCCAGCAATCACTTTTAAGGTTACCTCATCGACAAACATCCTATCGCCTCCTCTTCTTATCATAACATGAAACTTTCCAAAGATTGTACTCCCCTTTTGAAATACACCATATTATAACAGATTTTCGATAAAATACAATCGCTTTACCAAAAAAGTTGCTCAAACAATGATCACTCAATCGACTGTTTTTTACTTCAAAACTTATAAGAAATAAAAAAGATACAATAGAATATCTCCATTATATCTTGCAACTTTACTCAGCAACTGGATAGACAGATGCCTGTTTCTTATCTCTACCAAGACGTTCAAATTTTACGATCCCATCGACTGTCGTATATAGCGTATCATCGCTTCCTTTACGAACATTTTCTCCAGGGAACACTTTTGTTCCTCTTTGGCGATAGATAATACTTCCTGCTTGAACAAACTCACCGTCACTTGCTTTGGCACCTAATCTACGTCCTGCCGAATCACGTCCATTGGAAGTAGAACCCTGTCCTTTGTGGTGAGCAAATAATTGGATATTTAATGTTAGTAACTTCACCAAAATCTCCTCCTTACTTTATTTTTACATGATCTGGATAATTATTTTCTAATTCTTTCAAAAGATTAACCATATTTCGAATCAGTGTCTGCGTCGTAGGATCCTCTCCTTTGACCGTAATGTCCATTCCTTTTTGGCTAACTAGATAACTTAAGCTATCCTTATCTAATGATAAAATCCCATTGACGGAAGTCGTAACGATACTACTGACGGCACTACAGACGATGTCTTTGCCATAATCATCATACATCGCATGTCCCAAAATCCTGACTCTTGTGAACTTCGACTTCTCTTTGCGTATTTCAATTTGAATCATGGTAATTACCCGTTAATTTTTGTAATTTCAATTTTCGTATATGGTTGTCTGTGTCCTTGCTTTACACGGTTAGACTTATTCGACTTCTGCTTGTACTTGTAGACGACGATCTTCTTATTCTTTCCGTTTTTGACGACGACACCTTCCACAGTGGCACCTGTAACGTAAGGATTACCAACTTTGCTATCGACCATTAACACTTCGTCGATCGTAACTTTGTCACCAGCATTTGCTGAAAGTTTTTCAGCATAGATCGTACTTCCTTCGCTCACTAAGTATTGTTTCCCACCTAATTTGATAACTGCGTTCATTCCTTTACCTCCTTCTTTCACTTAAGACTCGCTCTTGAGGTAGTTGCTAACTTTTTACCTCTTCAATGCGGTTTGAGCTATGAGGCTTCAAACATTAAGAGTCTATCATATTTTCCTGAGTTCGTCAAACCATTTTATGCAAAAGAACGGGTTTTCAGGAAAAAAAAGATCACTTCCTAAAAAAGCGATCGCGTTCTTCATAATCTTCGCTTGCGCTAAGATACTTCACTTCTTCGGTATGTTGAGAGACGATACGAATGAATCTTACGATGATGTATAATAAGAAGATAAACGGAATGACTGGCAAGATATAAAGTAAAATACAGAACAGTTGATAAGTATCTACAAGCTGGGCTGTTTTCATCTTTTGAATAAAAGCAATCGTAAACCCTAACGCTAAAGACTCGATGATGGCTCCAAAGATGATCCCAATCACTGCACTCCAGAAATTCGCGTGATAGATCTTGTCCCGATCGGTTTCATCTTTATGCACACGAGAGCTGATAAACATGATCAACCCGAAAAGCGCAAGCACTAAAAAAAGTGGGATCAACACATAATAGATCACTTCACTATAAACTCTCTTCACCAACATTAGCCTCACCCTATTCTTAGTTTACTATATCACGAAATCATTTTGGGTTCAAATATTTTCCTCGCAAACTTTAACGCC
>CAZJUW010000050.1:0-6322 GCA_964549325.1 uncultured Muribaculaceae bacterium | reverse complement strand
GAACGATCACTTTATCTTGGATTTTTCCCTTTATTATTGCATCATCAATTGCCTTTAACAGTCGCGTAAACTGTTTGTCTTGAGTACCCAGTGTTACTAAAATCATTACGACACCTTCTCTTAATATATTTTCCCTTTATACACTGCTTTAGGATATAATTTTAACATCGATTTCCATTGTACAAGAAACAAGTCAGCAAAGGGATAAACCAATCTTCCAGTGATTGTCTTAGTACAAATATTCGCATATGATTCAATAAAGATAATTTTACTGCCTAATAACTTTCCAATACAGCACATCGGACCGGCGGTATGTGCTCCCGTCGTAACAATATACTTCGGTCTGATTTTGATGTAAAAGTAGAGACTTTTAAAGCAATTTATGATTAGTTTGAAAGGATATGATAATAAATGATCCTTCGTCCCATAAAGAAGATAATTCACCCTATTTGGATATTGCTCTAACAGTCTCTGATTACTCTTGGTATTCTCTGTAATAATATGGAAGTCATATCGAGAAAACATTGGACTAAGCTGCATTATTTCTGATAAATGACCACCCGTTGAAGAAATAAAAAGTACTTTTATCACTTTATCACCACACTTTGCTTTCATTTGCAGTAATTCTATCTTCCAATTGAGTAATAACGAATGCCAACGTTTTTCATTTCCTTTGGATCATAACAGTTGCGTCCATCATAAATGACTGCTTTTTTCATATATTGTTGATATTGTTCAATTGGAAAATTTTTAATTTCGGGCCAATCTGTCATAATCATTGCAATGTCTTTCACTTTAATGGCTTCCTCAATCGTGCTAGCATATTGAACTTTATCCTGAAAAATTCGTTTGAAATTGTCTAGACCAACTGGATCATAGACAGTTACTTTGGCACCGTAGTCCAATAATAACTTTACGTTGTCTATCGCTGGTGACTCTCTTAAATCATCTGTCCCTGCTTTGAATGTTACACCTAATATTGCAATATTCTTGCCGGAGAGGTTGCTATCATAATCTTCTTTGATACGATCAAAAAGAATGATTTTCTGTGCTTTGTTCACCTCAATACACGCTTTAATCGTTTTGAGTTCGCAACCATTTGCCTTACTTAGCCAATGAAGCGCTTTGGTATCTTTTGGGAAACAACTTCCACCATAACCAATTCCTGCTCTTAAAAACTTATTTCCAATTCTCGAATCATATCCCATTCCGGATGTAACGTCATCAATATTAGCACCAATAGCTTGACAGAAGTTTGCAATTTCATTGATATAGGAAATCTTTAATGCCAAGAAGTCATTACTTGCATACTTTACCATTTCTGCACTTCTTCGTCCCATGGTTAAATATGGCACATTATATGGTGCTTTGGTAAGTGGCTCATATAACTCTTTCATAATCGCAGCAGCTTGTTCATTTTCAGCACCGACTACGATCCTAGAAGCATAAAGCGTATCGTGCACTGCAGTTCCTTGTGCCAAAAATTCTGGATTTGAACAAACATTGATTTGAATCCCATCTTTGACATGATTTCTTAAATATTCTTCCACTGCATCATTCGTTCCAATTGGTACTGTCGATTTCACGACAACAGTACAGTCACGACAAACCGAAGAAGCGATCTGTTCACAAACCTGATATACATAATCTAAATTGGCTGAGCCGTCCTTCCTCTCTGGTGTCCCTACTCCAATGAAAATTACATCAGCATCTTGATAAGCACTCTTATAGTCTGTCGTATAAGTAAGACGCTCTTTGTTTTTTTTCATTAACTCTTCGAGCCCCTCCTCATAGATAGGACAAATTCCTTGTTGCATACGCTCCACTTTTGCTTGGTCAACATCAACACAGGTTACTTCATGCTCTATATGTGCCAAAGCGACCCCTGTTACCAAACCTACATAACCTGTTCCTGCAATTGCTACTTTCATATTTACCTCTCCTGCTTAAAATAACTTTTCCCATTCTTGTTTAATGATTTCTAGGGTTCTATCCTCACGAATTTTCCTGGCGTTTTTTCCCAGTTTCTCACGCAATTTAGGATTTTCAATCAATTCGATGATTGCCTTTGCCAAATGGTCTACATCTTTGTCATCGACATAAAAGATATCCATGTACTTGATAGGATCTTCTAATGGTACAAGAATTCCATTCTCATAAGAATTGATGTGGTCTTCTGCTCCGCACTCCCAATTAAAGCTAATGCAAGGTAGGCCAAAAGCCATTGCTTCCACTAAAGAATTGCAGTATCCTTCAAACCGAGATGGCATGACAAAGATAGAGGCCTTAGCTAATTCATCCTCGATGTGTTTCGATGGTTTTTTCAAAAATATCTTTTGTGATAGATGATTTTCGCGAATCATTTTCCGAAATTCATCTTCATAATCTCCCTCACCAATGATATCCAAATCCCAGAATGGATACATTTCATTTACCTTTTTCCAAGCTTTGATTAAAACGTCGAATCCCTTTTGTAGATTGTATCTTCCAGTCGTGATCACTCGCTCTACAGATAAGTCGGGTTCTTGGGTAATTTCTAAAGACAACGGATTGACGATACGAACGACGTTTACCTTTCCCTCAAAGAATTCCTCAAATAACCTTTTGTTCTTATTGTTCAGTGTCACTACATAATCAACGCGGTTTTGGAATAATTCTAAAATTTGATCCTGATAATTGGTATCATAGAGACTCGTTGCAGCCCTCACAATAACCTTACCCACCTTTGGAAGATAAGGAAGAACGATTTGGGCTGCACTAACGCGGCCAAAGATCACGATATCTTTTTCTGTAATCATAGAAAAATGTTTCTCTAAGAAAGCACTTTTCTCTTTTTCTACTAGATCCCAATATTTTAGAGTATATAGGAATTCCTGTGTTTTCGAACGCTTTTTCCTTTTTGACAAGCGATATTTATCTATGATTTTTGTATACTTTACTTTTGAATTGAATGTGAAAAATGGTTTTTCATTTTCATTAAATAAGCTGATCAAGTGTACTTCATAATCATGTACCCATAGGTTGGAAAGTAAGCTGATCATTTTTTCTACTCCACCCATTTTATCTAAACTCTCATCAATAAAATAGATCTTTTTCATTGCCTCTTTCTCCTTCCTATAACTCTTCCGCAAAGCGTTTTTGCAATTTTTTGAAGATTTGGTAACCTATGAATAGAAGTATCAGTGCAATGAGTCCTACCATTAGGATTCCTTTTAAATCTGGCATCGTCTGATAATAAAGAACATCACGGTATCCTTGAATAATATGCGCCATTGGGTTAATCATAAAGATCCACTTTAGTGAAGCCGGAATCGTCGTAAGCGAATAAACAATCGGCGTCCCATAGAATAATACCATCACAGCAATCCCAACTAAATGTTCTAGGTCACGTAAGTAAACGGTAACAGAAGATAGAATAAAGGCAATTCCCAGCAATAGGATATATTCAATCAACACCAATAATGGGAAAAAGATTAAATACTTGCTGAAACCAATTCCGGAAAAAATCAGGAATACAAAGATAATCACACAAGAGATCAAGAAGTTCACTAGTCCACTGGTTACGGTTGAAATCGGTAATATTTCACGAGGAAAATAAACTTTCTTTAGAATATTTCCATTGACTAAAATACAGCTTGTCCCTTGCGTCACCACGGTTGTAAAGAAGTTCCATGGAATAAGTGCCACCATGAGAAACATAGTATAGTTTTTTTCTGGTGACTTTAAAATGATCGGAAAGATGATGGCATATACGAGTAACATCAATAATGGATTTAAAAATGACCATAAAATTCCTAAAAACGATTTTTTGTATTTCCCACGAATTTCTTTTTTGATGCTAGTAAGTAGAAATTCTCGATATTGATATAGTCTTTGAAAAATATTCATGCCTACTCTTCCCCCTCTCTACTTATAATAGTTCTTTTGATTGCCTTTGCAAGTACAACACATAGTTTTGCAACCACCTTCACAAATAAAATTGGAAGTTTAATTAGATTCTTTAAAAACTGCTTTCCGGCGCGCAAGAATTCCAGGCCTAACTTTCCTACCTCAAAAGCCTCATTTGCTACATGGAATTTTTCACCGATTCTGTGAATCTTTACTTTTAACTTCGCTCTTTTCTCGGTTTCATAAACATTCTCTGGCAAATACTCTACGCCATAAATTTTCAAACGATACTCTCGACAGAGCCAATCATACTGGTCTTTGTCTGCCATTAAAAATTCCGTATATAGTTCCTTTGCAATATCAGTGGGAAGATCTTTTACAGAAGCATTAGAGGATAAGCAGTCTAATTCTCGGTTCATATTTTCGCCCATTTGATCTAGCGTAAAGCGGTTCAAAATGCGCTTGCGACAATGATTCTTATATTCTTTTAGTGATCTGCTCACCTTGAGAAGAGCTTCTACATAGTTACGTGACTCTTCTTTACTATATACTGTATCATAAACATCTTTTTCTGCTTGAAGGCAAGGAACAATGACACCTGTTTTTTCATCAATTAGCTCTTTTTGCCCTCCGACGTCAGAAGATACAACGGGAACGCCCATCGACAACGACTCATAGGAAGTGAGAGCAAGTCCTTCTTTAATTGAACAATTGAGTTGAATGTCTGAAATGGCATAGATCTCTTCAGGATGATCACTTTTTCCTAAAAAGCGAATGTACTCACTGACACCGAGTTCTCTTGCCTTTTCTTTCACTGATTCTAACAACGGGCCATCTCCTGCGACAACAAACAGTACATTTGGGTTCTCTTTCACAAAATCCGCAATAATATCAATTAACAAAAATGGTCTCTTTTGATAGTCAATTCTCGCAATAAAGGAAATGATCAACTTGTCATTTGGCAGATGATATTTTTCCAACAAATCCTTTTTGGAAAATTTTTGCGGATCGAATTTGTCTTGATCTACGCCAATATAAAGTGTATCCAGCAACTCCTTGGCAACACCAAAATGATCATGCATAATGCTCTCGCTATTTTGATTACAGAACAGAGTCCGATCGATCACTGAATGAACAGCCATAGAATCTCTTGAATACCCACCATTTCGATTGTACCACTCTTCCATATGGATATAATCTAATATCAATAAGTCAGGATACTTTGACTTCAAAAACGGCAATAACATATATCCAGCTGTGGTATTCGTATTGAAAACAATATCAAACTTTCTAGATTCCATTAAATATTGCAAAAAAGCAGGCCAATCTTTACGATCTAGGAAAGTAGACAAATCAAATACTTCTGTACATACTTGTTCAAAATCTTGTCTCCAGGTGTATTCTGTTGGAACCGTCGTAACAAGAGTCACTTCATATTTATCATGGTTGATTCGTTTTAAAAAATCCAAATTAAATTTGTCTGCTCCTCCCATAACCATCCAAGAAGTCATTAGGAGAATTCTTCTTTTCTTTGGAACTTTCTTAAAGTCTGGCGTAATAATCTCACTTGATAGTTCCGAGATCATCTCGTAATTATAATTTTCTCTTGGAAACTCAATTGGAAAAACAGGTTTTTTTATCTTAGAGGCCGTTTCAGACAAAATTTGTTGGTTAGTATCCTTGTTATTACTAGATCGTTTTAATTCGCTCCCCTGTTTTTTTCTACGATACCAAAATCCGTAATAACTCATATGAATTGGGAACTTTTCTTTTGCTAAAAACTTCAACCATAAATTCCAGTCCTCAAAGAAATGTTGTTTGTGGACTTCAAAACCATTGACTTCATAAAAGTCCTCTTTTCGAATCATGGCATGGTCACAAAGTAGGTTTTCTCTTTGCATGACGCGATAATCGAATTGCTTATTCCATAAATACTGTTGTGATTCAAAGTTGACAACATCGCTATAACACCAGGCTGCTTTTGGATAAGTTTCCATAGAAAAATAGGCGCATTCCAAAAATGTCTTATCCATTACATCATCATCATCTAAGAAGACTAAGTATTTTGTCTTTTGATTACACTTACGAGCTCCATAATCACGGGCAGCTGATGGACCCTCGTTTTTCTTATGTAGTACAGTAATGCGGTCATCTAGCTTTTCGACTTGATCTAATATTTTTAGAGATTCCTTGTTTGTAGATCCATCATCCACAATTACCCACTCAAAATAAGGGTATGTTTGATTAAAGATACACTGTGCTGTCTGAAATAAGTATTCTGCTGAATTCCAAGCTGGAGTAATGATCGATATAGTTGGGTCTTTTTTTTCGTAAGGTCTTACCTCATCCTGTCCTTTTCCTGGTTCTAAATCATAATTGAATGCCATAGTTCACCTCATTAACTACATACTTTTAGATATTCATCTACTACTTT
>CAZJUW010000049.1:0-6440 GCA_964549325.1 uncultured Muribaculaceae bacterium | reverse complement strand
AACCATATACATCACACCCACAGAGATACGATTATCAAATGGTTCCCCGGTACGTCCATCGTAAAGAACGGTCTTACCATCTTCGTCGATCCCCGCTTCTTTCATCGCCTTTTGAATATCCTCAATCGAAGCACCATCGAAGACTGGTGTTGCAACATGGTATCCCATTTTCTTGGCAGCCATTCCTAAATGTAACTCAAGGATTTGTCCCAAGTTCATACGAGAAGGCACGCCTTGTGGATTCAACATGATATCAACTGGTCTTCCATCTGGTAAGTACGGCATATCTTCTTGTGGAAGAATGAGGGAAATAACACCTTTATTTCCGTGACGCCCAGACATTTTATCTCCAACTTGGATCTTACGTTTTTGAATGATATAGACACGAATGACTTTCGAAACGCCTACTGGCAATTCGTCATTATCTTTCCGAGAGTAAATCTTGATATCGTGAACGATTCCATCGCCACCATGTGGAACACGAAGTGATGTATCGCGAACTTCTCTTGTCTTTTCTCCAAAGATCGCATGTAATAGTTTTTCTTCTGACGTGAGTTCCGCCATTCCTTTTGGCGTTACTTTACCAACTAGAATGTCTCCCTCTTTGACTTCAGTACCGATGGTAACGATACCATTTTCATCGAGGTTACGACGTGCTTCTTCACTGACATTTGGAATATCACGTGTAATCTCTTCAGGTCCTAACTTCGTTTCACGACACTGCATCTCATAGTCCTCAAGATAAAGTGAAGTGAATTTATCATCTTTGACTAAGTTTTCATTCAGGATAACCGCATCCTCGTAGTTATAACCATTGAATGTCATGAAGGCAACAGTCATATTTTTGCCAAGTGCTAACTCTCCTTGATCCGTACTTGGACCATCTGCTAGAATCGTTTCTCCTCGAACGACTTTATCACCAACTTTGACGATTGGACGTTGATGGTTACAAATACCTGAGTTTGAAAGCTCGAAGTTTGCTAAGTAATACGTATCTTTTCCCGTCTTATTCTTGACGATGATCTTCTTACCGTCGACATACTCAACGACACCATCAGCCTTAGCGACGATGACGGCACCACTATCCTTCGCTGCGATATACTCAACACCCGTTCCAATGAGCGGTGCTTCCGCTTGTAATAATGGAACAGATTGACGTTGCATGTTTGCCCCCATCAAGGCACGCGTTGCATCATCGTGCTCCAAGAATGGAATACAAGATGTTGTAACAGATACAACCTGCTGTGGAGAAACATCGATGTAATCTACTTGGTCTGGCTTTGCTAAGATATTTTCACCACGGAAACGAGCATTTACTTTCTCATCTGTAATAAGCCCCGTCTTATCCGTGCCAACGGTCGATTGAGAGATGATATAATCTTGTTCCTCATCGGCAGTCATGTATTCAACTTCATCCGTAATCTTTGAATCGACGACCTTACGATATGGCGTCATAATGAAGCCATAATCATCGATCTTAGCGTAACTTGCCAGGGAAGTAATCAGTCCAATGTTCGGTCCTTCTGGTGACTCGATTGGGCAGATACGTCCATAGTGTGAAACGTTAACATCACGTACCTCAACTCCAGCACGATCACGAGATAGGCCACCTGGTCCTAATGCAGATAGACGACGTTTATTGGTAAGTGCTGCAACAGGGTTGGTTTGATCCATGAATTGTGAAAGCTGACTGCTTCCAAAGAACTCTTTCATCGCAGCGGTGACTGGACGAATGTTAATCAGTGTTTTTGGGGTGACCTCGTCCATCTCCTGTGTCGTCATTCTTTCGCGAATCACACGTTCCATCCTCGATACACCAATACGGAATTGATTTTGTAATAATTCTCCAACTTGACGTACACGACGGTTTCCTAAATGGTCGATTTCGTCGAAATTACCTACACCATGTAATAAGTTCAAATAGTAAGAAACAGCAGCAAATACGTCTGAGATCGTCAAACGTTTCACTGAAATCGTCTGATCATTTCCTAAGACGACCAACTTCTCTTTCTTATTATTTGGATTGAAAATAACAACTTTTTGTAACTTATTATAAGTATCTAACTCTTCGTTGATCTTCGTTTCTTTGACACCATAGCCATTTGCAAAAACTGGTCGTAATTTTTCTAGAAGATCTTTCGTGATGACGGTTCCTTTCGCAACCACGACATTGCCAGCTACTTTGATATCTTCTGCAACAGTCTGATTTAACAAACGATCTAATACGTTTAACTTACGATTGAACTTATACCGACCAACCTTTGCCAAATCGTAACGGAATTCATCAAAGAAGCGCGTAATGATTTGGTTCTTTGATGAATCAAGTGTCGCAGGCTCTCCTGGACGTAGTTTTTCATAGATCTCAATCAAAGCCTCGTCAGTATTCTTCGTAGAGTCTTTTGCAATCGTATTTTTTAAATAGTCATCCTCACCGAATAACTTTAAGATCTCTGCGTCGCTTGATAAACCAAATGCACGAAGTAACGTCGTCATTGGAACTTTTCTAGTACGGTCGATGCGCACATATAAAACATCACGAGCATCCGTCTCGAACTCTAACCAAGTCCCGCGCGTTGGAATAATTTGCGACGTAATCACAGAACGACCGTTCTTGTCAATCTCACGATTGAAGTAAACACTTGGTGAACGAACCAACTGAGAAACGATGACACGTTCTGCACCATTGATAACGAATGTACCAGCATCCGTCATAATTGGCATATCGCCCAAGAAAATTTCTTGTTCTTTCACTTCGCCTGTCTCATGATTAAATAAACGAACTTCCACTTTCAAAGGTGCAGAGAACGTCGTTTCACGATCTTTGCTTTCTTTGATAGAATATCTTGGTTCTTCAAAATGATAATCTCCAAACTCTAATGATATTCTTCCGGAAAAATCTTCTACAGGAAAAAGATCCTCAAAGACTTCTTTGATTCCGGTATCAACGAACCATTGGTACGACTTTTTCTGGATCTCTAGTAAATCCTTTAATTCGTACGTATTATGAATTCTAGAATAACTTCTTCTTTGACGGTGGTCCCCACAACTAATGATCTTATATGCCACAATATCACCCCTATATCTCATTCATATCCAAGAACATTTTTACAGAAACTAATACGTTGCCAATTTATATTATTAACATATCCGTTTCAATAAGTCAATCAAATTTTGCACCTCAGGATAAAAAATCCTTTCTTCCGTTCTAAAACATCAAGCTGGTATACCTTCTCAAGTTCATTCATCAGTGACTTCGCACCTTGGTCCTTGCGAACGACTAAGTAAAGCGCTCCGCCAGGCTCTAGATGTTCCCTCGCCCGTAAGACAATTTCATAGACGACATTCTTCCCCGCTCGAATGGGTGGATTCGTAATGATACTATGATAGCTTTTATTCACGTTTTCGTAACAGTTACTTTCATAGATCCTCACTTGATCACCAACATTATTCTTTTTCGCATTGATCTCGGAAAGATGTAACGCCCGCCTATTCACATCGACCATATCAACTCTTGCTCCTGATAGGCTTGCAACTATGATTCCGATCGGCCCATAACCACAACCAACATCTAAAATGGAGTCACCTAATTCTTGATATGGAAGATGTTCTAAGAGAAGCCTCGTTCCAAAATCTAAATAATCTTTACAAAATACGCCATTATCTGTCATAAATCGAAATTGTGTTCCAAGGACTATTGTCGTATACTCTTCCATCTTACTCGGTAAACTTTCGTTACTGAAGTATTGTCCCATTTCATCATCCCTATACAAAGTAAAAAGCTAACTATATCAACCTATCTATAGTTAGCTCCTTTCGTAAACTAAATGATACTGCAAAAATGTAAAACTGTCAATCCATTTTTGAACTTTTTGTGAATTTTCAATGAAAATGTTACATTTTAATCAGTTAATTTGCACATCAAGGTTTTAGTCTAAACCAATCGTCGCAGATCAACCCATTGTCACAAAAACATTCCACCCTCATTCAACTTTTCGGCAATTTACTACCATATATTAACTGCAAAATACACGCTAATACTCTTCCTTGCATCAGTTCAATGAATCCTAACGCACCTTTCTCAAAGGAAGTTTCTCTTCTTTTTGGGATGCAATTACACGTGGATCATGCTCTAAAATATCACCGCAACGATCTAAAAAAGCATACAGTTGTGCCATCGAAAGATTATTATTCACCGCCAAACCTTCCACATCCTCTTGACTTCGAATTCCACAGCATTGTTTTGCTAACCGATACCTTCCATTACTTAAATGCGAACTAAGCGCAAGTGTACGTGCAATATTCGTTTTCATCTTTGATCTCCTTCGACAAAAAATACCACACAAGGTGGTACTTCTTAATCTCTTTTCTACTACTTGAATTCAACAGTAGCGCCAGCTTCTTCAAGCTTAGCTTTGATGTCGTTTGCTTCATCTTTAGAAACGTTTTCTTTTACAACAGAACCAGCGTTGTCAGCGATATCCTTAGACTCTTTTAAGCCAAGACCTGTGATGTCACGAATTACCTTAATGACACCAACCTTAGCAGATCCAGCATCTGCTAAAACAACAGTTACTGTGCTAGGTCCATCAGAAACGTCGCCTCCAGCAGCAGGTGCAGCAGCAACAGCAACTGCAGATGGATCAACACCGAATTCCTCCTTCATAGCGTCTACTAATTCTTTGATTTCTAAAAGACTCATTTCCTTTAGTGAAGCGATAAAATCATCCTTATTTAATTTAGCCATTTTATTTTCCTCCTTTATTTTTTCTAAACTAATTTTCTTTTTGAGCTGAATATAGGTCTAAGCAGATCGATAAATCTCTTACAAGACCGATCATACCACCAGCAAGCATCGTAAGTAGTCCCTCTCTTGATGGGATCGTTGCATACTCAGCAAGCTTTGCTTGATCTGCCTTTTCCCCGTCGACCAAACCTACCTTTAAGATAAGTGACGGATGCTTCTTAGCAAACTCCGTAAGTGTCTTAATAGGGGCAATTTGATCCTGACCGAATGCTAATGCACTTGGTCCGGCGAGTGCTTCTGTAAGATCGATTGATAAATCGTTAAATGCGCGAGACATCAAAGTATTCTTATATACTTTATAGTCTGAACCACTCTCACGAAGGGTTCTACGTAACTCTTTGATTTCGCTATCAGTAAGTCCACGATAATCGAAAAGTACGATCGTTTTCGCATTTTCAACGTTTGACTTAATTTCATCAATCGTCTTCTGCTTCTCTGCCAAAATTTTAGTACTAGCCATTGTTTCACCTCGTTTCTCTTCTCGATACCATAACAAAAGGTTCTACCAAGACGGAAGAACCTTCGCATAACGTTTCAGTTCCTCGGTAGGATTTACTTTGTTACCTACTGTCTATGGCACCACAAATTCGTATTTATTATACGATGAAATTTTCTACTTGTCAAAAGAATTTAAAGAGATTTTAATTCCAGGCCCCATCGTTGATGAAATCGCGATGTTCTTAACGTAATCACCCTTCGCAGTCGATGGTTTTACTTTTAAGATCGTTCCGACAAAAGCATTCAAGTTTTCAAGTAAATCTTCCTCGCTGAAAGATACTTTTCCAACGATAGCATGAACGTTTCCAAAACTATCAGTACGATATTCAACACGTCCAGCCTTTGCTTCATTTACAGCCTTCGCGACATCTAACGTAACCGTTCCTGTCTTAGGATTTGGCATTAAACCTTTTGGTCCTAAAACACGTCCTAATTTACCTAGAAGTGGCATCATATCTGGCGTTGCGATCATCACATCGAAGTCAAACCAGTTTTCCTTTTCGATCTTCTCTAAGATGTCTGTATCACCAACGTAATCAGCTCCAGCTTCTTTTGCTTCAGTTGCCTTTGGTCCACGTGCTACAACTAAGACACGTGTCGTCTTACCAGTTCCTTTTGGTAATACAATAGCACCACGTAACTGTTGGTCTGCCTTCTTCGTGTCTAAGTTTAAACGAATGGCAACTTCAACAGATGCATCGAAAGAAGCAGTAGATGTCTCTTTTACTAGTTTTACGGCTTCTTCTTTGCTGTAAGCTTTATTCTTTTCTACTTTTGCTTGCGCTTCCGTATACTTCTTACTTCTCTTTTTCATTTTTATTCCTCCTTATGTGGTATGTGTGGAATGCGGATCCTCCCACATAGGTAACTACCTATTCTTCTGTTTTCTCTTCCGTCTTTTCGCTCGTTACTTCGACTTCTGGAGTAGCTTGACCAACTTCAGCTTCTAACTCTTCGAGTTCAGCTTCCCTTGCAGCCATTTCTTTTTCTTCTTCAGCTGCTTCTTTCGCTTGTTCTGCCAACTCCTGATCGTTAACACCCTTGACGGCAATTCCCATGTTACGTGCTGTTCCTTCTACGATCTTCATCGCTGCTTCAACATCGTAACAGTTGAGATCTGGCAACTTGATTTCCGCGA
>CAZJUW010000048.1:0-6541 GCA_964549325.1 uncultured Muribaculaceae bacterium | reverse complement strand
TCTTTTAGTTGATACTGACTACTGATAAGATCTCCTGTAAAGACGACCATGTCAGGAGTTCTTAAATTGATCTCTTTGACGAGTGTTTTCACTTGTTCTAAATCAACCGTTGAACCAAATTCTAAATCACTAAACTGAATGATCTTAAAGCCGTTGAAGTTTTCGCTCAGTTTTTCCGATGTGATCTGATACTCTCGTGTCTTAACGCCAGAAGTTGCGAGGTAACGCATATAGATGAAGAGAAGGGCTATCAATAAAAAGAAAATGAGAAGAATTCGAAAAACGACGGAGGCTTTTTTCTTGGTCTTTTCCGTCTCAATTTCACGTTGTTTCTTTTTATTCTTTTCTTCTCGTGTCACGATTCTTCACCACGTTTAGTATAACAGACTCTTGTGTAAAAAAAAAGAGCGATTGCTCTTTAGAGAAAGATCGATACTAGTGTCAAAATCGTATTGTGGAAAATGTGCATTGACATCGAGGTAAAGACCGTGTCTGTCTCTGAATAACTTCTGGCAAAGAAGAACCCAAGGGCTCCATATGAGATGATATAAAGATAGTCAAATGGACTCGTCGCACTCAAGACGACATGCAAGGCTCCAAAAACCAATCCCGAGACCGTGGCGAAGATCCACTTATTTTGGATCAGATCACGAAACGTCTTGCGGAACGTAATCTCTTCGATAAATGGAGCAATAAAACCAGCCGTGATGAGCATAAGGAATGGGGCTGCACTGATCATCGATTGGACGGCTTTTTCGTTGTTCGCTTCTTTCACTGGGGAAAATACCATGATGAGAAGGTTGGTAGCAAACATGATCGCAAGACCAATCAGCCAGTACTTCATCCCTATATCGAGGTTTGCCATCAGTTTTTCCTTAAAGATCCGAAACTCCTTTTTTAAGTCCTTCCAGTAGATCATGGTCAAGATGATTGCTAGAACCAAGTCGCTTCCTAGATCAAGTAACGTTGCCAGTGACTCCGACACTTTTGTAATATGGAATAGTTTTATTGGAATCAGTGGTAGAAAACTTGATAAAAAGAACAGCGTAATTACGACAACCAATTTGATGAGGGGAATCAAAATATTACGTTTTTTCAAAATATCACATCCTTCGAAAGGAATATATCATAATTGTTGTCAAAATAAAATAGTTATGTTATAATCTTTCCTAGAAAGGAGTGGGAAATGTTGCCCACTCTTTCTATTTGTGAGGTGGATATGAAAGAGACAGTAGCAAAATTAGTAAATGATGAAATTCGGCCTTTGGGTATGTGGGTAGAAGATGCCTTCTTATCGCAGGATGGAAGTGTTAGAAATCTAAACATCGTCCTTGATAGTGATGAAGTGATCGATCTAAATCGCATCGTTGAAGCATCCAATATCATCAATCCAATCATTGACAAGGCAGATCTTGTCGATGGCGAATACGTCTTAGACATCTATTCTAAGGAGAAGGGAGAATAAAGTATGAACGGAAAAGAATTTTTGACGGCAGTTGACAACATCGTCAAAGAGAAAGGAATTTCAAAGGACATCGTCTATGAAGCAATGGAGAGCGCTTTAGCGTCTGCTTACAAGAAGAACTTTGGTTCAAAGACGAATGTTAAAGTCACGATCAATCAGGATACTGGGGACATTAAAGTCTATTCATATCTCACGGTAGTTGATGACGATTATTTCAACAAATCACTAGAAGATGTCGATCTCGATGAAGTAGAGGAAACGGAAGAAGGAAAGGAAGAAAGCGAAGACGATACGCCAATTTTTATGGATCCGGAAACGGTGATCACACTGACAGAAGCACGTAAGATCGACAAGCGTAAAAACGTAGGGGATACGATCGATACGGAAGTAACACCACATGACTTTGGTCGTGTTGCCGCATCCACGGCGAAACAAGTTGTCGTTCAGAAGATCAGAGAAGCGGAACGCAATAGCATCATGGAAGAGTTTGGTGACAAACAAGATGAGATGTTAATTGGAACGGTTGCGTTAGAGGATACGGATAATTATTTCATCGATTTAGGACGTGTCAATGGTATTTTACCAAAGAAGGATATCATTCCAGGTGAAAAGATTGAGATGGGAAGTCAGATCAAAGTGTACGTGACCAAAGTGGACAACAACGGGAAGAGTTTGTTGATCCTCTTAAGTAGAACACATTATGGTTTCGTGAAGCGCTTATTTGAGTTAGAGATTCCAGAACTTGCAGACGGTACGATCTTACTTTATAGTGTCGCAAGAGAAGCTGGCGTAAGAAGTAAGGTTGCTGTTTATTCTGAGAATTCTAGAGTCGATCCGATTGGTGCATGTATTGGTGAAAAAGGAAGTCGTATTGCCAACATCATGAAAGAATTAGGTGGCGAAAAGATCGATATCGTTCGTTATGATCAAGATCCTGCGGTATTTATCGAAAATGCTTTAAGTCCTGCCAAGAACTTGATGGTCGCTATTACGGATCCTAAGAAACAAGAGGCCATGGTCGTTGCTGATCAAGATAACTTCTCTTTGGCCATCGGGAAAAAAGGACAAAATGCCAAACTTGCGAGCCGCTTGACACATTACAAGATCGATATTAAAAACTACGATCAGGCACGCGAACTTGGTATCAATCTTCGGGAAGACTAGGTGGTAAGATGAAACCACGCAAGATACCGATGCGAAGTTGTGTCGTAACCAGAGAAAAGTATCCTAAACAGGAATTACTTCGTATCGTAAGACAAGATGGACAAGTCTTCTTAGATCCGACTGGGAAGATGAATGGCAAAGGTGCCTACATCAAGAAGGATTTAGAAGTCTTAAAGAAAGCCCAAAAGCAACATGCTTTGGACAGGGCTTTGGAAGTTACGATTCCAGATGCGATTTATCAAGAGATAGAAGCATATATTACCAAAGAGGGAAAGTAAATTAGACAGAAAACGAATCCATGAAGGAGTATATATAATGATAGAAAAGTGAGGTGAGTAACATGATGAGTATTTTGGAATATTCAGTCGATGTTAACAAAACGAAAGAGGAGATCTTTGCTCTATGTGATCGGTTACAGATCTCTTACACGGACGAAGAGAGTATGTTATCAGACGATGACATCACGCTACTCGATAACGAAATTCGCTTGTTAGGCGAAAGAGAAGAGGAAGAAAACGAGACAGTAGAAGAAGTGACGTTCGAAGAGGCGTTAGAGGATAAGGCTGAGGAACTTTCGACAGGAACGAACGTAGAACGTGTTCGGAAAGCGAAGAAGAATAAAGCGAAGAAACAGGCTAATTTTCAAGATGATAAAAAAGCCTTTCAAGAAGAACGGAAAGCGATCTATAAACATCGTGAGAAGTTACAGAGCAATGAACAAGAAAAGGATGATAATGTAATCCTTTATAAAGAAGGTATGACGGTATCAGAACTGGCATCTTTACTCGAAGTTCCTACGACAGAACTCTTAAAGAAATTGATGTCACTAGGCGTGATGGCAACCCTCAATCAGTCTTTGAGTTTTGAAGTAGTCGAGTTGTTGGTCGTCGATTATAACAAAGAATTAAAACGCGAGCAGACCCAGGATATTGCGGACTTTGAAAATTTTGAAATCACTGAGAAAGAGGAAGATTTAGTCAAACGTCCGCCTGTCGTTACGATCATGGGGCACGTCGATCATGGTAAGACGTCACTTCTTGACTATATTCGTAGATCTCATGTGGTAAGTGGTGAAGCTGGGGGGATCACCCAGGCGATCGGTGCTTATCAAGTGAATTATCATGATCGTCTGATCACGTTTATCGATACTCCAGGCCATGAAGCCTTTACAGAGATGCGTGCACGTGGGGCGTCTGTCACGGATATCGTCATCATCATCGTGGCAGCCGATGACGGCGTGATGCCTCAAACGAGAGAAGCGATTGATCATGCGAAGGCAGCAGGGGTACCAATTTTAGTTGCAATCAACAAGATGGATAAACCAGATGCCAATCCAGACCGCGTCTTGACGGAGTTGGTCGAATGTGGGCTGACACCAGAAGAATGGGGTGGCAATATCATCGTAACGAAGATTTCGGCCGTGACTGGAATGGGGGTCGAAGAGTTACTAGAAAATATTTTATTAGTATCTGATATGCAGGAGTTAAAGGCAAATCCATCTCGTTATGCCACAGGGGCGGTCTTAGAAGCACGCATGGACAAACAGATCGGTACGGTCGTAAGTTTGCTCATTCAAAACGGAACGTTACGTCTTGGTGATCCGATTGTCGTTGGAACATCGTTCGGTAAAGTTCGTACTTTGAAGAACGATCAAGGAGTCGATATTGCCTTTGCTCCACCAAGTACGCCAGTCGAAGTGACAGGCTTATCTGAAACACCTGCCGCTGGCGATAAGTTCATGGCTTTTGAAACAGAGAAACAGGCAAAACAGATTGCCGCCGAACGTCATCTTAGAAGTAAGGCTCAAGATACCAATAAGTCTGGAATGACACTGGAAGATCTCTTTGGACAGATCCACGAAGGCTTGAAGGAGATCAACGTGGTCTTGAAGTGTGACGTGAACGGTAGTTGTGAAGCGGTTAAAAATTCGCTTGAGAAGATCGATGTCGAAGGGGTCAAGATCAACGTGATCCGTAACGGCGTCGGAACGATTACCCAGAGCGATATCGTTTTAGCAAGTGCTTCGAATGCCATCGTCATTGGCTTCAATGTACGGCCTACGAGTGCGATTATGGAACGGGCAAAGCAAGCCGGAGTCGAGATTCGTTTATACGATATCATTTACAAAGTCGTCGAAGACATGGAAGCAGCGATGAAAGGAATGTTAGAACCGATCTATGAAGAGAGGTTGCTAGGTTCCTTAGAGGTTCGCCAATTATTCCACTTCTCGAAAGTTGGTACAATTGCTGGATGTCATGTGACGAGTGGAAACATCAAGAGCAATAGCAATGCACGCGTCGTGCGTGATGGCCTCGTCGTTTATACAGGCAAGTTGAAATCACTACAACATGAGAAAGACCAAGTCAAAGAAGTGAAGAAGGACATGGATTGTGGTTTGACGCTTGAAAACTTCCAAGACTTCAAAGAGAAAGATGTCATCGAGACATACGAACTTGTCGAGATAAAACGATAGCGAAGATAAAGAAGAGGTGATCAAAGGTGGATGCGATTAAGTTAGAGCGCTGGAATCATGCGTTTGTGAAAGAGATCAGTGAAATCTTAAGCACACAGATCAAAGATGAAGACATTCATTTCGTGACGATTACGGGCTGTGATATTACGAATGATCTTTCCTACGCCAAAGTTTACTACACCGTGTTGGATCCAAATAAGAAAGAAAGTACGGCACAGGCTCTTGAAGGGGCGAAAGGTTACATTCGTACCTTACTAAGCCAGCGGATTGAAATCCGACATACGCCAGAGTTACGGTTTCTATATGACGATTCGATTGCCCATGGCGAAAGGATCGAGGAGATCATCGAAGAATTAAATGAAAAAGAGTCTTAAGGAAACGGAAAACTCTTTTTTCTATTTTTCAAAACAAGTATGATAAAAGTAGGTGGTAATGATGGATGGAATTTTACTTTTGAAGAAAGAGAAAGGAATGACCTCTTTCGATGCCGTAAGGAAAGTGTCAAAACTTCTTTCTGTTAAGAAAGCAGGGCATGCTGGAACACTCGATCCCATGGCGGAAGGACTCCTTGTGATTGCTTTAGGAAAAGCGACAAAGATCATTGAATTTTTAGACAAAAGTGAAAAGGAATACATAGCAACTGGTCAGTTGGGCGTTCTTACTGATACCTTGGATATGACAGGAACGATCCTAGAGACTTGTGAAGTTCCTTCTATTTCGCAGAAGACGTTAGAGACTGTTTGTCAGAAATTTATTGGTACTTATTTGCAAGAGGTTCCGCTTTACTCCGCTGTTCATGTCAAAGGGAAACGCCTTTACCAGTATGCTCTTAGTGGCAAAGAGGTGAATCTTCCTAAAAAAGAAGTGACCGTTGGGTCTCTTACTTTGTTAGAACAACACGATAACTCTTTTTCCATACAAGCAGTGGTCAGCAAAGGAACATACATTAGAAGCCTCATTCGTGACATTGGAGGTGAACTGGGGGTTCTTGCTACGATGTCATCGTTACTGCGAGTAAGACAAGGAACTTTTGGCTTAGAAGATGCGGTGACGCTAACTGAAATTGAACAAGGAAAATACCATTTCTTTACGATTGCCGAGGCACTGTCACAGTTTGAACAAGTGACAGTGGACGAGAAACTGTCTTTCCAGATCAAAAACGGTTGCAAACTGCCTGTTTGTTTTGCGAAAGATCGGGCGCTTCTCTTAGATCCTATGGGAATTGCTTTGGCAATCTACGAGAGAGATCCTGAGAAACCAGAAATGATGCGCGTTTTAAAAATGTTGTAAAGTGAAAATGAAAAGGGACTAGATCTCTTTTTCTGTTTGTGGTAGAGTAAATTTGTAGAAAATAATAAAAACAAGGAGAGTGTAAGTTGTGGAAAAAGAAAAACTGACCCTGGGGGGGGGATGTATTAGAAGGTAAGAAGAAAAAGAGG
>CAZJUW010000047.1:2768-6594 GCA_964549325.1 uncultured Muribaculaceae bacterium | reverse complement strand
TACTGCTTGTGATTGCGGCTATTGTATTACTTGTTTGGGATATGCAAAAGAAAGGAAAAACGACCGAGCAAGAGACAGATGCCAAAGAAGTCTATTCCGAATATCGGATGTCTGGAAATAGTTTAGAGGACTTCGATCTTCGTTTCTTACAACTGGAAAACAAAGAACAGAATGTCGTCTATAGTCCATTATCCATCAAGTATGCGCTTGCCATGTTAAATGAAGGAGCCAGTGGAGAGACGAAAGCCCAGCTTGAGGCTTTGATTGGAGACTATCAAGCCAAGAAGTATGCGAATAGTGAACATATGTCATTTGCCAATGCTCTATTTATCCGCAATACCTATCAAGATAAGATCGAGGAAAAATATCAAAATGCTTTACAAGAAAAGTATTATGCCGAAGTCATCTATGATGCTTTTGAAAATCCAAATAATATCAATGCATGGATTGGGGAAAAGACGTTTCATTTGATCGAAAATTTAGTGAGTAATGTTGATGATGTTAATTTCTACATCGTGAATGCTTTAGCGATCGATATGGAATGGAAACAGAGATTACAAGTCTTTGGGTATGATGATTTAAATCCGAACATATATCAGGTATCTTATCAACATGAAAATTATAGTACCGAGATCGGAATACTCTATGGTGATGATGATTATGGAAGTGTCAAATTTAACAATCGCCAGATGAATGCCAAGGCCGTAGAAATCGGGGCTTCGCTTAACAACTACGATATTGTGAGTGAACTTGGAGAAGAAAACATCCGTAAGACGATTACCGAAGAGTATACGAAGTGGCTTACAGAAGATGCCGGTGCCCAGTATATAGAGTATACTTATCCAAATGGTTATACGGACACGGATATCGCCAATTATGTTGATCAGTTCATCGAAGAATTAGATTCAAACTATCAGAGCGTCAAAGTCTCTACGGATTTCCAATTCCATGTTGACGATGAGGTGAAAGTCTTTGCAAAAGAATTACAAGAGTACGATGGTACGACATTAGAATATATTGGTATTATGCCAAGAACTCAATCGCTTAATGAATTCATTGCCGAGATGGATGCGACTAGCTTGAATGAAATCATTGGAAAGTTAAAAGATGTGACGCTAGAAAACGTTGAAGCGGGGAAAGTGACCAAGATTACGGGTGGCATTCCATTATTTAACTATGAATATCAATTAAATTTACAAGAAGATTTACAAGAGCTTGGTGTGACAGATATTTTTGACACAAGTAAAATTGATCTTTCGAACATGACAGAAGATCAAGACATTACGATGACAGCGGCTCACCAAGCGCAGATTGAATTTTCAAACGATGGTATTAAAGCAGGGGCTGCGACAGCACTAGGTGGACTAGGGGCAGCTACTGGCCCACATTTTGAACATCTCTATGAAGTTCCCGTCGTCGTGATTGATCTTAACTTTGATAATCCCTATTTATATCTCATTCGCGATAAGGATACCAAAGAAGTTTGGTTTGTGGGAACCGTTTATCAACCAATCGAAAATCCTGAACCATCAGGATATAAAAACCAGATTATCAATGAATAAAAGAAAGGACTGAGAAGCATTCAGTCCTTTTATTTGTTAACTTGTGATGCGGGAACCGATGACGATGACGAGCAGAATAAATAAAACTAAGATAATTGCGTAATTTGATCCGGAATTACCCCAACCACTGTTACCCCAGCCGTTGTTCCATCCCCAAGTTGGGAATGTTTGGAATGGCATACCGCATCCGCAAGAACCACCACCATAATAATACATACCTTTGCCTCCTTTACTTGTTCTAGTATAAGATATTCTAGCGAGTCAAATTCTGTTAATGAATTTGCCCGTATGCTTGCTTACAGATTGTGAGCGGGTTTATAATAGAAATAGAATAAGAAAGGAGTGGTAACGTGAAAAAAGCATTTCGTCATTTAGATAAACCGCTGTTGATCGTAACATTACTCCTTTTCATCTTTGGACTCATCATGGTCTTTTCTGCTTCGAATGTGACTGCCTTTGCGAGGTATTTGACCTCTCCTTATTATTATTTCATCAAACAGGCTATTTTCCTAGCTGGTGGACTTGTTCTCTTTTTGCTGATGATTAGGCGAAATACAAAGTTATATGGAATCTTATCGTGGCCTTTCATCATTGGAATCATCGCGATGTTAGTGATTTTACTGGTCGTTGGCAAATTGAAAAATCAAGCGGCAAGTTGGTTTGATTTGGGCTTTTTTAGTATTCAACCAAGTGAGTTTGCTAAAATCTTAATCATCATTTGGATGGCCCGTTATTACGAAGTAAATGAGCATAAACTAGATCGTTATGGCGTCGTCTTAGCGCCTCTTATCGTCGCTGGATGTATCACTTTTTTGATCTTGTTACAGCCAGATCTTGGTACTGCCGTCATCTTCGCAGGTATCGCCTTTGCCATCTTCCTTTGTGAGCCGATCTCCAAAAAAATTAAAAGACAAGTCTTAGGAACAGCGTTTTGCGTTCTCCTGATTGCCGTTTTTGTTCTCTTGTCTAGTGGTCAATCCCTGATCAATTCTCGTCAATTAGAGCGTCTTAATTTTACCAATCCATGCGATCGCCTGCTGGATACTGGAAGTCAGGTTTGTAATGGTTACATTGCGATTAACAATGGCGGACTGACAGGTAGAGGTCTTGGAAATAGTACACAGAAATATCTGTATCTTGCCGAACCTTATACGGACTTCATCTTCACGATCATCGTGGAAGAGCTAGGCGTCATTGGTGCTTTTCTTCTATTAGGTGCCTACATCTTTATTCTCTATCGCATCATTCGGATCGGCAAGCGAAGTTACACGAACCGTGGTGCGGTGATGTGTTATGGGATCGCGGTCTACATCTTTTTACACATTGCGATCAACCTCTTGGGAGTGCTAGGTTTGATGCCACTTACGGGTGTGCCACTTCCATTCATGAGTTATGGTGGCAGTTTTACCATCTGCCTCGTCGTTGCCCTTACGGTCGTTCAACGAGTATGTATCGAAACAGAAATCCGAATCAAAGAGAAAAAGAATGCTTAGTGCTTTTTTCAAAGAAGACGCTGACACAAGTGAAAAAAACTTGTGTTTTTTTTGAAAATTTTCTGTCATTTTCCTTTCTTTGTGCAAATGATATAAGTGGAGGGTGTTATGAGTATAGAGTATCGTTATCGAAAACAAATCGTGGGAGGAATTTTTCTCGTCTTGGTAGTAGTAGTTATGCTTTGTTATTTTTTCTTTCCAAGAAAACAAAATGAGAAGAAGGAAGAAACAGAAGAGGCAAAGGAAACGTTAGTGTTAAAGAAAGATGAGGCAGAAGTACAGGAAGAAGTTTTATTTTTTGTCGATATCAAAGGAGCGGTCAATCAACCAGGTACTTATGAGATTGCGGAAGGAAAACGAATCAAGGACGTAATCGAGCTTGCAGGCGGGCTAAGAGAGGATGCTTCCACAGAGGTATTAAATTTCAGTAAGAAGGTAGTGGATGAAATGGTGATTATCGTCTATACCAATAGTGAGGTAGAAAATTTTCAAGCGACGAAGGAGAAGGAAAAGGAGACTCTAGAGATCTGTAACAGTGACGAAATCGCGAATGATGCTTGTATCGCTGAAGAGGAAGAAGTGATCATATTAGGAAAAATGAACATCAACACCGCATCGAAAGAAGAACTGATGATGATTACAGGAATTGGCGAAAGTCGTGCGGAAGACATCATCAAGTATCGGGAAGAAAATGGCCCTTTTGAGAAGATCGAAGACATCATGAACGTATCCGGAATTGGAGAAAGCCTATTTGCTAAAATTAAGGAAGCT
>CAZJUW010000047.1:0-2758 GCA_964549325.1 uncultured Muribaculaceae bacterium | reverse complement strand
CTATTACTGTGTAAGTATCCCTTTGTGTTTTTGTTAATTTTAGTGTTGCTAATTACTTTCTTTCGCCTTTCAACAGAAGAGAAGAGTCATCTTTCGACGAGCAAGACGAAGATCCTTGGCTTATTAGAATGTTATCAGATCGAAGGAGATTATTTATCACTGACGTTAAAAGTAGGGAAGGAACGCCTGAAGGGAAGTTTCTATTTTCAAACGGAGGAAGAAAAAGAGACGTTTTCGCTATCACTTCATGATCAGGTTGCTTTGACAGGAACGTTAGAAGAGATTAGGAATCGTACCTGGAGTGACAAGGAAGAACATCTTTTTTTCAGCATGCAGGTAGCGTCTTATGAATTGGTAGAACGAAATCGCAATCTATTTTACCTTGGCAAGGATCGCCTCATCCACTATTTTGAGTGTTTTCAGCGAGGAGATTATTTGAAGGCCTTTTTATTAGGCGATAAATCTTCCCTATCCAGTGCGGTAACAGAAAGTTATCAGAAGATTGGGATCAGCCACTTATTTGCGGTTTCCGGAATGCACATTTCTTTTTTGAGTGGTTTTTTATTAAAACTTCTCAGAAGATTTCATGTCAAAGAAACAAAGCGATATGGGATCGTTTTTGGTCTTTTATGTGGCTACCTCTGTCTTACGGGACCTAGTCCTTCGATTTTACGTGCTGTTTTGTTCTTTGGTTTATTTTCTTTGAATCGTCTTTTTTACTTTTATGTAAGTCCCATTGCCATCTTTGTGTTGACCTTTTGTCTTGTATTGTTATATCAACCATTTTATCTTTTTAACGTTGGTTTTCAGTTTTCTTTTGCGATTAGTGGAGCTCTTTTGTTTAGTCGTCCCTTTTTGGCAAGAGGAAAAAAGCGCTTTTCCAGTGGACTGCGTCTATCTCTCATTTCTTTTCTAGCGTCTTTTCCCATCTTGGCACTTCATATCTATGAGGGAAACTTAGGGAGCATCCTTTACAATTTGTTCTTCGTTCCATTCGTTTCCTATCTCGTCTTTCCTGCATCTTTCATCGTGATCTTTTTCCCATTTCTAGAACCGATCTATACCGCCTTGATTTTTCTCTTAGAACAGATCAGTGCACTTCTTTCGAAGATCACGTTTCTTTCGTTTCCTATTCCCCGTTTAGAAGTGGGCTCATTTCTTTTCTTCCTTGCTATGACGTTCTTTTGTCTTTGGATGCTAAACCGAAAAAAGAAGTGGTGGATCTTCTATGGATTGATGATGCTCTTGCATTTAGTGTGGCCTCATTTTTCAAGCTCTAGTTACCTAGTCATGATCGATGTTGGACAAGGGGACAGTATTCTGTTAGTATCGAATGGACACGCCGCTTTAATCGACACCGGTGGGAAAGAGGATTATGTCAGCAAGACATGGCGTGAAAGAGAGTCTTATTCCATTGCCAAAAAGAGAATCATCCCCGTACTTCATTCGTTTGGAATTACCAAACTGGATTATTTATTTCTTTCTCATGGCGATGTCGATCACATGGGTGAATCACTTTCCCTCGTGCGTAATTTTCAAGTAGAGAAAGTAATATTCAATGTTGGTGATTACAACGAATTAGAATTAAGTCTGATTGATCTCTTACAAAGGAAAGGGATTGATTATGAGCAAAACGTGGAAGAATTAAGTCTTGGCAAGGAGAGATTGTATTTTTTAAATACCAGAATATACGATAACGAAAACGATAATTCCAGTGTCATCTATACCGAGTTTGCTGGAACGAAATTATTATTTATGGGTGATGCAGGTATCGAGAAAGAAAAAGATATTCTAGCCCAATATAACCTCGAAGATATCGATATTCTAAAAGTAGGGCATCATGGTTCCGATACGTCCTCTAGTAGAGAATTTATCAATACAATACAGCCAGAAGTATCTTTGATTTCTGTAGGAGAGCATAACAAATATGGACATCCAAAATCTTCGGTTTTAGATACGTTAAGCACATCAAAAATATATCGAACGGATCTTGATGGAAGAATTGAAATCCAATTCAATCAAGGTGAATATCAGATTAGAACTTGCAATTCATAGAAATGAAAAAGCGTATCACTTTTGTCTTTTCCACATAGAATATAGCAAGACGTGCGAAAACGTCTTTCAGATAGATCGGGAAAAGGGAAAGTTTCCCTTTTTTCGTTGTAATTTTTCAAAAGTATCGATACAATGAACATGGTGATATATCGTGAAAGAGTGGAAAAAAGTGATTGCAACAAAGGAATTTGATGAGGGTGATTTAAAGAAACATTTCATGGAAGCTTGTAAGGATGATGGTTTTCGCAAATTTGTTTTGTCTTTAGAAAGTGATGAAGCTACGCTTTCGCGTTATACATCTTTGTTGGAAGACGCTTATGTTGAAAAGAAACATTGCGATCAATGCCCAGGGCTTGCGGCTTGTAAGAACAAAGTGGAAGGTTACTGTAATACACCAAAAAAGGAAAGAAAGACGATTGATTTCTCTTACGTTGCATGTCGGTACGAAGCCAAGAGAGAACAGGCAAATGCTTACCAAGAGTATCTTTATTTAGTAGAAGTACCCAAAGAGATGAAGGAAGCAAACTTGAAAGAGATCTATCTCGATGATAAAAAACGTCTTCCTGTGATGAATTTCTTCAAAGACTTTTTGCAAAATTACGAAAAGGGAAAGGCCGAGAAAGGGCTCTATCTTTACGGTTCTTTTGGTTCTGGCAAAACTTATCTCATCGCTGCATTATTGAATGAGTTTGCCCATCGTCAC
>CAZJUW010000046.1:0-6624 GCA_964549325.1 uncultured Muribaculaceae bacterium | reverse complement strand
TGATCGCAAGCAATAGTTGGTGAGCGGTTTCATCAAGGCCAGACTCGTCTACTTTTAATCGAAGCAAGGCTTTCCGCGTTGCGTCTAAATCAATGGTATCTTTTCCCTCCACCAAAGTGAAGTCACGAACCCGTTTAAAAAGACGATTCGCAATTCGAGGCGTTCCTCGACTCCGTTTGGCAAGTTCCATGGCCGCTACTTCTTCGATTGGCATGGAAAGAACTTTGGAAGTACGTAAGATGATATCGCGCAATTCTTCATCAGTATAGTACTGTAACTTTGCCACAATTCCGAACCGATCCCGAAGTGGTGATGATAAGTCTCCCGCTCTGGTCGTTGCGCCTACTAACGTAAATGGTGGAAGATCGATCTTGATACTCCGGGAATTTCCATCTCCTCCTACGACGATGTCCAAAGAAAAATCTTCCATCGCAGGATACAAAATCTCTTCAACCACTCTAGGCATCCGGTGAATTTCATCGATAAACAAGACATCCCCTGGCTCTAAATTGGATAAAATGGCAGCAAGATCTCCAGGCTTTTCGATACTAGGACCTGAGGCTGTACGAATATTACTGCCCAGTTCATTCGCAATAATGAAAGCAAGCGTTGTCTTGCCTAAGCCAGGAGGACCATAAAGTAGCACATGATCAAGAGGCTCCCCTCGCATCTTGGCAGCTTCAATGAAGATTGCAATGTTATCTTTTGCATCTTTTTGCCCAATGTACTCTTTTAAAAGACTGGGACGAATATTATCAAAGACCTGATCCTCTTCTAATTCTTCGTTGTCAACGATTCTCTCTTCCATTGTAACCTCCTACTTTAATAATAATTTCAACGCTTCCTTCACTTGCTCTTCAATGGATAATTCCCGATTGATGCGCGGAAGGAGATGCTTATATTCCTTTTCCTTATAACCAAGACCCGTTAAAACTTGTGCAAGTTCCTCTCCTGTCTCTGTCACTTCTTCTACAGAAGTGAAATCTAATTTTCCTTTCAAATCCAAAACCATCTGTTTGGCAAGTTTGTCGCCAATCTTTGGAAATTTCTTTAGATAAAGAATATTTTCGCGATTGATGGCATCGCTAATGCCACCAATGGAACCTGTCGCTATAATTGGCAAAGCCATCTTCGGACCTAATCCCTTGACGCTGATAAGACGCAGGAAAAGATCCTTTTCTTCTTCTGTTTTAAATCCATAGAAAAGATGTTCATCTTCCTTGATCTGTTGATAAAGATAAACTTTATATTCTTTTCCTTCTTCAAACGCATACGGATTTGGCGTATAAATACAGTAACCAATCCCCCCTACCTCTAATGTGATCGCGGTAGGAAAGATTCCTGTTACAGTTCCGATCATATACTGATACATCTTCTTGCCTTCTTTCTATTCTATTATAAACAAAATACGACGATTTTCCTAGTCCAAACAAAAAGAAAAGCACCCTTTGGTGCTTAAATATTGTCAGCAATAATCAAGAACTGTAGAAAAATCAAAAAAAATGTACTGATTGCTAAGATAAACCCGGCCTGATTGAATCCATTTCTCACTTTCTTTTTGGATATAAGACTAAGGACGATTGCGAAGATCGCCAAGATCGTCTGGACGTACAGGAACCCAATGATGTAGCTGATCCGCTCAGTCGCGGTCGTATAATTGTACAATAGTTCATCAATCGCCGTATCGATCCACACAAAGGGAAAGGATGTATAAAGAAAGCCTAAGATGCCTATCACCATACTAGCGATACTCATCCCATTCTGCCTTGGCGAATTTGTTTTAGCAATGACTATGTCTTTCTTAATAAATTTTCCACATCCAAGACAGATATCCGCATTCTCTTCAATTTTATGACCACAATTTGTACAGTGCATAGATATCACCTCTAGATCAAGTATACCTCTTTTCTATGCCTTTTACAACAAATGAAAAAGCATCCTAGGTAGATGCTAAATTTCCTCAATTTTCATTAAGTTCGTCGTCCGATTTTCATCTGTATTTGGGAATCCTCCCGTCAAAACAATTTTGTCTCCTTGTTCTAAGGAAGCATATGCAATCGCTTTTTCGATACTTAAGTTGATCACTTCATCGGTTGAATGACAAATTTTTAATTCAACGGGATATACACCCCAATTGAGTGCCAAACGTAATCCTACTTTTTTACTAGGACAAAGAGCTAAAATGGGAGCTTTTGGTTTCAAATTGCTGATGATGGCTGCGGTATTACCACTCATCGTCGCAGCACAGATCATCTTTGCGCCAAGTCGATTCGCACTTTCGACGACACTTTCGGCAATCACCGCGGGAATGGTATCCGCCGTCTTCCGTCCCGAAATATAATCAAATTCAGCATATTGTTCTGCGACTTCACAGATGTTTGCCATCGCTTTCACGGCTTCAATTGGATGTTTTCCAACCGTTGTTTCACCAGATAACATCACGGCATCTGTTCCGTCTAGGACGGCATTTGCAATATCACTCGTTTCAGCTCTTTTTGGGCGAATATTTTCCATCATGTTTTCGAGCATTTCTGTCGCCGTAATGACAACTTTTCCAAGTTCCCGACAGATGCGAATCATGAGTTTCTGAGCATGTGGTACTTCTTCACTTGGAATCTCTGTTCCAAGGTCTCCACGACCAATCATCACGCCATCCGCAACTGTTAAAATATCCCGTAGATTATCAATCCCCAATTGATTTTCGATCTTGCAGATGATCTTTAAGTCTTCTCGATGATATTCTTTTAAGATTTCTTTTACTTCCAAAACGTTTTCTTTCGTCGAAACAAAGGAAATTGCTAAGAATTCACCGCCATGTTCACAAGCATATTTGATATCTTCACGGTCCATATCGCTGATATATGGCATCGAGAGTTCTCTTCCTGGTACACTCATACTCTTACGAGATCCGAGGATGCCCCCAGCGAGGATCTTACAGGTGATCCCATCTTCTTCTTTGGAAATCACTTCAAGCTTCATCTTGGCATTTTCTAATAAGATCATATCGCCTATTTCAATCGAATCGATCGCTTCTGGATGATTGACCGAAATTCTCTCCTTTGTTCCTAAAACGTTTTCTTTCACAAGACGGATGGTTTTACCAAGAACAAGTTCAATGGTGTCGTGTTCTAATACACCACTACGAAACTCCGGTCCCTTGGTATCCCAAAGAATAGCAATAGGAAGTCCTGTCAGTTGCCGAACTTCGCGAACAGAATCTTGTACCTTTTGTCTTTCCTCTTGCGTCGCATGAGAAAAATTGATTCTGGCAACATTCATACCTGCTAGAGCCATCTCTTTCATCACAGAGACTTCGTTACTAGCTGGTCCAATACTACATATAATTTTTGTCTTCTTCATCTTGACTCCTTCTTTCCAAAATCTTTTACATATTAACATGAAATCATCTACTTGAAAAGTGAAAATACCTATTTTTCATGATCCAGCACGATAGAAGAGCGCTTTTGACACTTGGGACAATAGTAGGTGCCACGACCCCCAACATAAATCTTTTCGATCCTGTTCCCACAAATAGGACAGGCCTCATTCTTTTTTCCGTGAACCAAAAGTTCATTTTGAAACCTCCCATGCACTCCTTCATAAGAAGTGTAAGAACGGATCGTAGTTCCGCCTAGGGAAATCGCTTTCTTTAACACTTTGCGAGTGTTGGCAACGATCTCATAGCATTTCTTTCTGGGAATGTCACAAGCCCGCGTCAGGGGCGATATTTTTGAAAGAAATAGAATCTCATCGTCATAAATATTGCCAATTCCTGCGATGATCGACTGATCCAAAAGAACCGTTTTAATCGGCAACCTTCGCGACTGGAAGCATGCAAAAAGATATTCTCCAGTAAGTGCTGGATCATCAAACTCGTATCCTAATGCTAAAAGTGGACCCATCTTTCTAATTTCCGTTTTGCAGATCAGATGCATTCTCCCAAATTTACGCACATCCGCAAAGCGCATTTCAAGGCCATCTGAGAGTCCAAAGATCACATGTTCATGCTTGTTTTTTGGATCATTAGGGGTGCGAAAGAAAAACTTTCCTTCCATGCGCAGATGCACCAATAAAAAATCGCGGTCTAATTCTATCACAATCCACTTGCCACGGCTCGTAATTCCTTGAATCGTCTGATTACAAATCAGTTTTTCAAAGTCCTCTTTTTCAGGATATGCGATGATCGCATCCCAAAAGACGTGGCATGAAGTGATTTTCTTCCCTAATACATGACGTTTTAACACTTCAACTACGGTAATGACTTCTGGTTTTTCAGGCATACTACTTCCTCTTTTCTAATCATTTAATATAACGAAATGAAATTATTTTGGCAATGACATCTTTTTCCATGTTCGAAAGAAAAAGCAAAGGATCACTTTGCTTCATACCAGTCACTACCCGTTGCAATTTCTACTTTGAGTGGTACTTTCATCTCAACGACGTGTTCCATCGTATCTCGAACGATCTTCGTCACTGTTTCCTCTTCTTCTTTGAAACAATCTACGACAAGTTCATCGTGTACCTGTAAAAGCATCTTGCTCTTAAGTCCGCGACGCTGAAACTCAGCGAAGATCTCTACCATTGCCTTCTTTAATATATCTGCCGCACTTCCTTGAATCGGTGTATTAAGAGCCATTCTCTCTCCTTGTGTGCGTACAGCATAGTTCTTGTTATGAAGTTCCGTTAACGTTCGCCTACGGTTCATAATCGTCGTTACATAACCTTTCTGATAAGCCTCTTTGATCTCTTGAGCCATGTAATCTTTAATCCCAGGATACGTGTTCAAATAAGTATCCATAAACTCTTTGGCACTCTTCATATCAATTCCTAGATCTTCGGCTAGACCGAAACTACTAATCCCGTAAAGAATTCCAAAATTGACGGCTTTCGCTGTTCTTCGTTGCGCCTTCGTCACATCACTTTCATCTACCTGAAAGATATCTGCGGCTGTTTTCCGATGAATGTCTTTCCCCTCTTTGAAAGCTTCAATTAAACTCTCGACACCAGACAGAGATGCGAACATACGCAATTCAATCTGTGAATAATCAGAAGATAAAAGAACAGCACCTTCACTAGGTAAAAACGCTTTTCTGATCAATCTCCCATACTCTAAGCGCGCCGGAATATTCTGCAAATTCGGGCTGACAGAGGAAAGACGACCCGTACGCGTTAGCGTCTGATTGTAGATCGTATGAATTTTGCCATCTTCAGCTATTTCATCGATCAAACCAACAATATAATTGGTATAAAGTTTTTCCATTGTACGATAATCTAACACGTCATTTACAATCGGATAGCGATCCACAAGCTTGTCTAAAACGTCCTTGCTTGTCGAATAAGAAAGGTGATTTTTCATTCGCTTTGGATATGGGATTTGCAAATGATCAAAGAGTACCTCGCCTAATTGCCGAGGAGCCATGATATTAAATTCCATTCCCGCTTCCTGATAGATCTTCTTAGCAAGTTCTTCCATCTTCGCTTTGATCTCTTCGCCCATCGTCTCTAAAAATTCCTTAGAAACGCGAATTCCTGTCAATTCCATATCCGCTAACACAGTAACAAGGGGCATCTCAATATCTTGAAATAAAGCGACTTCATCGAACTGTTTCAGTTCTTCTTGTAATCTATCATGGGATTTGAAAATAAATTCGGCTTTTGAGGTCACAAACTTTTGCAATTCTTCTTCCGTTACCTGCTTCGGCCGCTTTAAAGTCCCAAATTTTTCTTCATAGGTAGGAATCGCATACCCTAATTGTTGGGCAGAAAAGGCAAGATCATCTTTCACGTCATAATTAAGTAAATAAGCCGCCACCATCGTATCGAACGAACAATTCGTAATTTTCCCACCTAGATGCTTCCCAATCACGATGTGTTTTTTTAAATCATACGTATACTTTTCCATCGAATCTTCCAAAAGATGCGGATGTCTTTCCAAATAAGATGGCGTTAAAAAGTAAGATTGTTTTCCATCATAGATTCCCATTCCAAGGATCGCACTCCGATGATAAGTTTCTCCTTTATATTCTAAATAGAATGCGTAAGGCGAAAGAAAAGAAAGTGATTCTTCTCCTGATACGACCGTAATTTTTCTCTCACATGGTACTTCTTCCTCACGAAACGCAATCTTAGAAGCTTGTGTTTCATCTTCCATCTTTTTAATCAAAGAATGAAATTCTAATTCTTCTAATAGTTCTAAATAGGCTTGTCTGTTCATACCACGGTACTTCAGCTCTTCGAGTGTCTTACCGATCGGAACTTCACGGTAGATCGTTGCAATCTCTTTGCTCATGAAAGCATTGTCGCGATCGGTGACTAACTTTTCCTTGGTCTTTCCGGTAAGCCCACCAATATGGTCATATAAATTTTCTAATGATTGGTATTTTGTAAGAAGCGAAATGGCGGTCTTTTCGCCAATTCCCTTTACGCCAGGAATATTGTCGCTGGCATCTCCCATCAACGCTTTCAAATCAATCATTCGAATTGGATCAACGCCATACGTCTTGCGAAACATTTCTTCATCCATCCAAATGAAACCTGATTGTTTTAACAGTTTCACCTTTACTTTTGGACTGATAAGTTGAAGCAAATCCTTATCACTACTAATGATCACTGCTTCAAAATCCT